>JANMJC010000477.1:0-3906 GCA_031371185.1 Paracoccaceae bacterium
CCAGTTCCCCACCGACCCTAGCGCAGGGCGGCAGGATTAGGCCAGCGCGAAGTTCGGGCACCATCATATGGGGGGCAAGGTGTGGCAGGGCGGACTCAGGGCGGCAGCAATTGACAAGCCTTGCATGGGTCGTTTAGCGCTGAGCGACCGTTCGCAGACCTTTGGAAGCCGGAGACTTGCCATGAAAACACCGCAGGCCCTGTATCTTGACCTGCTGAAAAAGACCCTGTCCTTTTCGCTGTGGCCCGAACCTCCGGTCGATCTGGCCTTCTTTCAGGACAATCTGACCCCGTTTCAGCGCGAAACCGCCCTGCCGATGGATGCGGCGCTGCGCGAACAGGGAATGCGGGTGATGGTGGACCGCCCGATCACCGAGGATCAGCGTCAGGGGGGCGAGATCTGGCCCTCACTGGCCGACACGATGTCGGGCATGAAGCGGCTGGACAACACCCAGTTCGCCGTTGAAACCGTGCTGGCCGAGGGCATCGCGGGCGACTTCATTGAAACCGGGGTCTGGCGGGGCGGGTCCTGCATTCTGATGAAGGCGGTGCTGGCCGCCCATGGCGCAACCGGGCGGCGGGTGTTCGTGGCTGACAGTTTCGAAGGCCTGCCGCCCCCCGATCTGGCGAAATATCCGGCGGACAGGGGCGACACGCTGTACAAGGTCGACTACCTCAGGGTTTCGGTCGACGAGGTGCGACGGAATTTCGAACGCTACGGGCTGATGGGCGACGACGTGGTTTTCGTGAAAGGCTTCTTTGCCGACACCCTGCCCGGGCTGGCGGTGGACAGGCTGGCGATCCTGCGGCTGGACGGCGACATGTATTCCTCGACCATGGAGGCGCTGGTAGCCTTGTATGACAAGCTGGAACCGGGCGGTTTCTGCATCGTCGATGACTATGCGCTGATGACCTGCGCGGCGGCGGTCGAGGATTTCCGCCGCGAACGCGGAATCGTCGATGATCTGGTCGCAATCGACCGGGTGGCGCAGTATTGGCGCAAGGGGTCGGGCAGGACGCCCGATGCCAAACGCGACAAGCGGATGGCGGCCGTGGCGCGGGCGCTGACGGCAATGGCGGCCGCATCAGGCCAGACGGGGGATCAGCGCGGCGCAGATTGACGCCGCACGCGGCAGATCACCTGCAATTCCCGATCAAGGGGAGCGGTGATCCGCCGCATTTTCTGAAACCGGTACTATCTTCACAGGTCTGCGCGGCCCTACTGGTGCAAGGCGACCGCGCCCGACCAGGCCTCGGTCACGCCGCGACCGCCGCCCAGATCCTCCAGAATCGGGCGCAGGCGATCAAGGTTGGCGATCATGGCGGGACGCGCGGCCACGATGGATTCGGCGCTGTCCCATTCTCCGACCACGATAAAGCTGCGCTCGCCGGATTTGACCAGCCAGAAATTTCGACTGCCCTTCAGCGCCTTGGCGTCAAACTCTTCATGCAGGCGAATATACTCCGCCTCCATTCCCGGCTTCACGCGCATGTGGACCACGTTCATGACTGTCACGGCGACCTCCTTGAGGGAAAGGAAAGGAGTTCCAAGGATACCATATCTGCGGCGCGGCGGCGAGATTTCTGCGCCGAAGGGCCCGGGTGGTCTGCGGCCCCTATCCGCCGAACAGCGTGTCGCCCAATTGGTCGATGGCCTGCCGCGCCTTGTCGGCGCTGGCCTGTACCGCCTCGTCCCGCGAGGTGCGGGTGTCGGCGCGAATCAACTGGTGGGTTCTGATCTCGGCCCCGAAGGTTTTCTCGATGCGCGCGGCGATGCGGAAGGCGGCAGCTTCCCTGATCGGCTCGGGGAAGATGCGGAAATCCTTGTGCAGGATCGGCTCGGCCAAGGCGGGGGCAGGTTTGGCGAAAAAGCGGGTAAGGAAGTTGGACATTTGGTTCAGCCTTGGTAGTGATAGCGACAGGACAGGATTTCCAGATCGTCCGCGACAATACGGTATACCAGACGATGCTCGCGGTCGATGCGGCGCGACCAATAGCCGGCCAGATCGCCTTTCAGGGGCTCCGGCTTGCCGGTGCCTTCGTAAGGGTGGCGCTGGCATTCCTTGATGAGGCCGTTGATTTTCTTGAGAATTGATTTGTCGGTTTCCTGCCAGTACTGGAAATGCTCCCAAGCCCGAGGACGGAACAAGAGGTTCACTCTTTCTCCATCGCCTCAAGTTCTTCCATCGTTTTGACGATACCCCTGCCCGCAGCCGCATCGGCCAACGAAGCCATCAGATGCGCCCTGTTGGCAGGACTGGACAGCAGATAGGTCGTCTCATCCATGCTGGCCCAGTCCTCAAGACTGACCATGACCACGGGCTTGCCCTTGGCCCTGTGGACGATGACCGGTTCATGGTCGTCGTTCACGCGGTCCATGACGGCGGAGAGATTGGCGCGGAGCTCGGTGGAGGAGAGGGTTTTCATGGGGGGAGTGTACGTGATTGCGTACGGAGAGTCAAGGTTGGGGAGGTGCGGGTTGGCAACTCACCCCACTGCTCGCCGCACAGCCCAAAGATGATTCGCTATCGTTCCTTGTCGGCACTATCGCCGTCGAACTCATAGGAAACCATCATGGAACATTCAGAAATGTTCAAGAAGACAATCGAAACGAGATTTTACAGACGGGGCACAGCGCCAATCGTCGGTTATGTGATCGAAGACTGGGGGCAAAGCGTCGACGGCCTCGCTCAGATCGATTCCATCGAATTGATCGCGCAAGATGTTTCAAAAGAGCCTGCTGACCCTATCGACGAATTTAGGATTGTTTGTGTCGTGCTCAATGTGAGCAAGTAAACGCAAAGGGCACCAATTGGTGCCCTTTGTCTACTGATCCAGGAAACTCCGCAGTTTCCTGCTCCTTGACGGATGCTTCAACTTCCGCAGCGCTTTCGCCTCGATCTGGCGGATGCGCTCGCGGGTCACAGAAAACTGCTGGCCAACCTCTTCCAGCGTGTGATCGGTGTTCATGCCGATGCCGAACCGCATCCGCAGCACGCGCTCTTCGCGCGGCGTCAACGATGCCAGAACCCGCGTCGTCGTTTCCTTCAAATTCTCTTGAATCGCGGAATCCAGCGGCAGAATCGCGTTCTTGTCTTCGATGAAATCGCCAAGCTGGCTGTCTTCCTCGTCGCCAATCGGCGTTTCCAGCGAAATCGGTTCCTTGGCGATCTTCATCACCTTGCGGACCTTTTCCAAAGGCATCTGCAGCTTTTCGGCCAGTTCCTCGGGCGTCGGCTCGCGGCCGATCTCGTGCAGCATCTGACGGCCGGTGCGGACCAGCTTGTTGATCGTCTCGATCATATGTACCGGAATGCGGATGGTGCGGGCCTGATCGGCGATGGAGCGGGTGATCGCCTGACGGATCCACCAGGTCGCGTAGGTCGAGAATTTATAACCCCGGCGGTATTCGAATTTATCGACCGCCTTCATCAGGCCGATGTTGCCTTCCTGAATGAGATCCAGGAATTGCAGGCCGCGATTGGTGTATTTCTTGGCAATCGAGATCACCAGACGCAGGTTGGCCTCGACCATTTCCTTCTTGGCCTGACGCGCCTCTTTCTCGCCCTTCTGTACCTGATTGACGATGCGGCGGAACTCGGAAATGTCGACGCCGACGTATTGGCCGACCTGCGCCATTTCGACGCGCAGGTCTTCGATGGCGACGCGGGATTTCTCGATCAGCCCCTGCCAGCCGCGCCCCGGTTTGGCGGCCATGCGGTCCAGCCAGGTCGGGTCCAACTCGTAGCCCTGATATTCGTCGATGAATTCGCGGCGGTTGATGCGGGCGGCGTCGGCCAGTTTCACCATGCCGGAATTGATCGCCATGATGTTGCGGTTGATGCCGTACAGCTGATCAATCAGCGCTTCGATCCGGTTGTTGTGCAGGTGCAGTTCATTCACCAGC
>JANMJC010000489.1:0-7920 GCA_031371185.1 Paracoccaceae bacterium
TGGCGCATGCCTATGGCAAGACCGTGACCTTCATGCCGAAGCCGATGAAGGGCGACAACGGGTCGGGCATGCACGTCAACATGTCGATCTGGAAGGGCGGCAAGCCCTTGTTCGCAGGCGACAAATACGCGGACCTTTCGCAAGAGGCGCTGTATTTCATCGGTGGCATCCTGAAACATGCCAAGGCGCTGAACGCCCTGACCAACCCCGGCACCAACAGCTACAAGCGCCTGATACCGGGCTTCGAGGCCCCGGTTCTGCGCGCGTTCTCGGCCCGCAACCGCTCGGGTTGCGTGCGGATTCCGTGGACGGAATCGCCGAAAGCCAAGCGTGTCGAGGCCCGCTTCCCCGATCCGTCGGCCAACCCCTATCTGTGCTTTGCCGCCCTGTTGATGGCAGGACTTGACGGCATCAAGAACAAGATCGACCCGGGCCCGGCTTCGGACAAGGACTTGTACGATCTGCCGCCCGAAGAACTGGCCGCAATCCCCACGGTTTGCGGATCCTTGCGTGAGGCTTTGGAAGAGCTTGAAAAGGATATGGATTTCCTGTTGTCGGGCGACGTGTTCACCCGCGATCAGCTGGAAAGCTACATGGCGCTGAAATGGGAAGAGGTTTACGCCTACGAACACACGCCGCACCCGATCGAATACCAGATGTACTATTCCTGCGGACAGGCGTGACCTGTCGTTGATCCGGGGCGCCGCTTTGGCGCCCCTTTTCATCGGCCTCGGGCCCGGGCCACGGCAGGTCATGCCCCTGTCCCATTCTCGCCCCGCTTCGGCCCAGCTTGCCCTCTAGTCTGACGCAGGACCAGTTTGGGATCAGCCATGTTTCGCACCGCAAAACCGCCCGGCGCCGCGTCGTCCAAGCCAGAGATCTGGTCCGACGGCCAGCAATTCGCGCCCTTTGACCTGGGGACCTGGGCAAGGGTCAGCGGAATTCTGGCCCGACGCACGGCCAGCGGCACCCTGGGGCGGCTGTCGCTCGCCAGCGCCAATCTTGCCCTTGGTCTGGAAGAAGGGCGCTGGAGGGTCAACCTTGCGGCCCTTGGCCGGGCGCAGGCCCTGATTCCATCGCGCCTGTCGGTGGCGCGCGGCCTGGCCCGCGTCTCGCGGCTGCAGGCCATGGCTGCCGAAGTCGTCGATCATCGCGCCGAGGGGATCGCCCCGCTGGAGATCGACGACCTCAACGCCTTCATGCAATCCCGGCGGCTGGCGGCCGAGAAGGCCGAGGCGCTGCGGCAGGCCCCACCCGCCCCTGCCACCGCGCCGCATCGCCCCCTGCGCAAGATCGGAAAACCGGTCGGGACGCCGACAAGGGTCGGGCCGGTCACCGGCGCGGCCCCGCCTGTGGCCCCGCTTTCCGGCCAGCCGGACCAGGGCCTTGCAACACCCTCCACCCCCCTGACCGCTCTCGCGGTCACCAGCGACGAACTTCTTGCCATTCGACTGGCCATCGCCTCGGCCCCGGAACCAGCCCCGACCGCGCATTCCCCGGGGGCGCTTGTGCCCGATCCGGTCGTCAACCCGGTGGCCCGCCGCGTCTTTTCCCCCGCCCAAACCCCGCCGGACTGGTATGACGAGGCTTCGGCGCCGCAAGGCCCGCGACCCACCCCGTCACCCAGGCCCGCAAGTCGCATCACGGGCCTGCTGCGTCACCTTGCGCGGGGCAGTCTTGGTCTGATCGGGCGTGGCGTTCTGGCGATCTGGCGCCCGGTAAAGCCTTGGGTCGCCAGATTCTGCGCGACGGCTCTGGGCTGGACGGGCGTGGTCCTTGCCCTGCCTCTGGGCGCCCTGCAGGCCACGCGCCTGCACCTTCAACACGTTGATCTGCGCTACTTCGACTGATCGGCAGCGCGCCGTTTCGCGTTCCATCCGGCAACGCGGCCCTCTGGGATCGCAGCCGTATTCTTTCTTGCCGACGCCAATTGCGGCAGCCCGTCGCAATCAAGCCACAACCTCTGGCTGAGACCTTACACTTTCCACAATTGTTTCCAAAACGCGGCGCAATCCCGAAGCATTGTTAACCAAGATTAACAGGGAGCCCAAAATGCTCGTGCCTCGGACGACCGTGACCCAGTTGCTATTTGTGAGTGCCGCCAAATTCAACTTTGCCCATGTCGTCCAGGTTCTGCAAACTCTGCTGACAGACCTTGGCCACGGCCCGGCGCAGGTGACCTGGGATTGCGACGAGGCCGTGAGCCTGCGCACCGACAAGGTCACCGTCCTTGTCGGCTGCGGGGACGGTCTGCCCGTCCTTGCGGCGCAGCACCTGACCTTTGTCCTGGCCCCGGTCGAAGGATGCGCCCGCATCTCGAAGGCCGAGGCCGCGCAGATTCAACGGCTTGACACGGCGCTGACCGATGCCATGACCAAACGCTATCGACCCGACCGGGTCATCCGGGCCCAAAGCGAGCTTCCCCCCCATGCCGATCTGCTTGACACCCTGGCCCGGTCCTTGATGGCGACGACGCTTGCCGAGCAATCGGTGGCCGACCGCTTCCATGGCTTTCGCGGCGCGGTCAGCGATGCCGAAGTACTGGACTGCATGGGCCGCATGCCCCTGTTTCCGGGCCAGTCGCCGAAAAAGGGACGCCCGAAATCGCGCGGGTCGATCTGGTCGCCTGCAACGGCGCGTGACCTTCCTCAGGTCCGCCGCAGCGCAGCGCCGGAAACGTCCCTGGCCATGCGGATCGCAACGCAGGCTTTCAATCTGACCCTGGCCGTGGTCTGGCTGCCCCTGGGCGTGGTCCTGCTGGCGCATGCCTGCCTGCATGGCAGCGACCTGCGCCGTTCGGCCCAGGCCATGGTTCTGGCAGGGCTGTTCAGTGCCGCGTTCAATCTGCAAGCCCTGTCAGAGATGTCCCTGCTCGGCAGGATCTGACCGTTACAGCCGTGCTTCGTCCAACGCAGCCACCGCGTCGGGCGGCAGGACGCTAAGCGGCACCACATAGGTGTGGATCGAAAAGACCACGGCCCGGGTCTGCGGCAGGCGCACCAGACACTGCCGCTCGGCGCGCAGAAAGCTGCCGCCGCGCCGGTCGGTGCGGGGGGCCGCCTCGCGTCGGGGCTGGTGCAGGGTCGGGTCGCGGTAGACCAGCGCGTTCATGCGCCACAGCCCGGCCCCGGGCCGGATCATGTCGAACATGCGCTGCACCCGTTGCGCCAGCCCGCTGTCATAGGTCTGGACCGGCGCATGAATGCCCGTCAGCGGTTTGCCGATCTTTTCATCCAGATGCCACGAGGCGGGAAAACACAGGATGGCCCCGGTCAGCCGGTGTTCCGGCCCCGCCTGTTCCATCAGACACAGGTCTTCCTGCACAAGGCGGCCCAGGGTTTCCAAAGGCTCGGCGGGGTTCAGGCAGACCTCGACCCCATCCGGGCGCAGCACGGAACCGGTGCCAATCCGGTAGCCCGCCTTGCCGGAAAGCCGTTGCAGGACAATGCGATACAACTCTTCTGCCGCCGCCCGCCCTTCGGGCAACTGGCGATAGACCAGGTCGCGGTGTTCCGCGATCAGCCGGTCGCGCTCGGCCATCTGGGGGCCATGGGCTTCGTCCGTCACCAGCCAATCCTCGTCCCCCAGGGGCAGGATACCGGGCAACCGGGCCAGACGCGGGTCCATCCAGGGCAGATGCGGCAGGCGATCTTGAAGGATGGCTGAGTGCATGGGCCCAGACTATCCGCGCGGCGCGGCAAGGAAAAGGGGGGGGAACTCGCATGCCCGCGCAAGGGAACAGTCCACTGCCCGCCAAACATCCCGCAAAGGGTTCCCCCCCCCCCGGCTTCGGCGCGAAAGTTTCCCTGACAGCACCCGACAGCGTGCCGCCCCGCGCTGGAAACCACGCCCTTCAAGGAAATTTGCGACATGCCCCTCGTCGCCCGCGGAACAGCCCTTTGGCGGCGCTGCGCCAGACTGACCGAGAACAGCCAAGGGCCGCCCCCATGTCCGATGCCTATGCCCAGACCCGACGCAAGATCGATCCGACGCGCGGCGACAGGCTGGGCGACGGCACGCCCAACGACCTTGACCGCGTGGAAATCGGCCCCACCCAACTGGCCTTTGGCGAATGGCAGGCGGCCGGGCTGGTCTTGCCCAACCTCGAGCGGATGCGCCGGGCGCGTTGGGAAAAGCTGACCCGGGCGCTGGTCGATCGCGACTATGGCGGGCTGTTGATGTTCGATCCGATGAACATCCGCTATGCCACCGACACCACCAACATGCAGCTGTGGAACAGCCACAACCCGTTCCGCGCGGTTCTGCTTTGTGCCGATGGCCACATGGTGATCTGGGAATACAAGCAGTCGCCGTTTCTGGTCGAATTCAACCCGCTGGTGCGCGAACTGCGCCCCTCGGCGTCGTTTTTCTACTCGGTCACCGGCGACAGGTCCGCAGCCGCCGCCGATGCCTTCGCCTCACAGGTCGACGAATTGATGCGCGCCCATGCCGGCACCAACCGTCGGCTTGCGGTGGACAAGATCATGATCCACGGCCTGCGCGCGCTGGAAAAATGGGGGTTCGAGGTCAGGGAGGGCGAAGAGGTAACCGAGAAGACCCGCGTCATCAAGACCCCGGACGAGATCCTTGCCATGCGCTGCGCGGTCCACGCCTGCGAGGCGTCGATTGCCGGGATGGAGACCTTCACCCGCGAGAACGTGCCCAAGGGCAATGTCAGCGAAAACGACATCTGGGCCGAATTGCACGCGGGCAACATCCGGCGGGGCGGGGAATGGATCGAGACCCGGCTTCTGGCCTCTGGCCGCCGCACAAACCCGTGGTTTCAGGAATGCGGCCCGCGCATCGTGCAGGCCAATGAAGTCGTGGCCTTCGACACTGACCTGATCGGCGCTTACGGCTTTTGCATAGATATTTCAAGAACATGGTGGGTGGGCGACTCGCGCCCCGGCAACGCGATGATCTCGGCCTTCGGTCACGGGCTGGACCATATCCGCGACCATCAGTCCCGCCTGAAGCCCGGCCTGTCGATCCGCGAGTTGACCTTCGGCGGCCACGAACTGGATGGCCCCTATCGGGCGCAGAAGTATTCCTGCAAGATGCACGGCGTGGGGCTGTGCGATGAATGGCCCTTCGTGGCCTATCCCGATGCCTTTGTCGAAGGTGCCTTTGACGCGGTGCTGGAACCCGGCATGACCCTGTGCGTCGAGGCGCTGATTTCCCCCGAGGGGGGGGATTTTTCGATCAAGCTGGAAGATCAGGTTCTGATCACCGAGACCGGGTGCGAAAACCTGACCTCTTATCCCTTCGATGAAAGGCTGATGGGCCAATGACCGCGCTGAATGCCGCAGGTCTGGTCGCCGCGCTGGCACTCACTGCCTGCGTTCGTGCACCACAAGAGGCCCCGGCTCCCGGCATGGCCAACCCGGCATCGGTCTACTGCGCAAAACAGGGCGGTGAGGTGATCCTTCAAGGCTCCGTGGGCATGTGCCACCTGCCTGACGGCACTGTGGTGGAAGAATGGGAATACTTCCGCGCCAGCATCCCGTGATCCGCCGCCCGATGCCGGTCACGGCGCGGCCGAGGTGTTCACCTGCCCGACCAGCCCGAAATGGTCCGACCCCAGAAGCGGCCGCAGCACCACCCTCCCGCCGCCCGGCGCCATGATCTGGTCAATCGGCAAGGTCGCAAAGGGCGCAAATCGCGGCAAGGTGCCGCGGACCGGACCGGCCGCGATGACCCCGGCTGCGGCACGCACCGCCGCAAGCGCATGGGACCAGCGCACCATGTTGAAATCGCCCGCCACCACGATCGGCCCGTCCAACCCTTCGATCACTGGCAGAACCTCGGCCAGATGCAGCGGCTGCTTATAGGGCCAGGGCCAGTGCAAATGAACCGACAACAGCCAAATCGGCCCCTCTGGCCCCTGCACCTGCAGCCCGGCAAGGCCCATCGCGCAGAACCCCGACCCCTCGATCAGCGGCAGCCGCGTGGCCACCGCCACCCCGCCCACGCCCGCAAAGCGGCAATGCTGCTGCGCGGGCAGGATATCCCTGATCGCCGCCAACAGGGCCAGATTAGGCACCGAGACCTCTTGCAAGGTCCCGACAGCGGGGTGGGTGGCGCGAATGTCGGCCTCCAGCGGGGCCAGATCGGGATTGTTGTACAGCATGTTCTTTTGATACAGCCGCAGGTCGCCCGCCGCAGGCTGCGCCAGATACATCATCGCCAAGGGCAGGGCGGCCCCAAAGACCACCAACAGCCCGAACAGGGCGCGGCCCCGGTCGCCAAGGGCACGAAGGCCCAAAGAGATCAGCGTCATGGTGAACAGGATCTGCGGGCGAAAGACGCACAGGCTGTCGCCGATGGGATGCAGGGCTCCGGCATAACCCGCCGCCAGACCTGCGGCCAGGATCAGCCAGGTCCGCCACAACCCCTTTCTGAAATTAGCGGATCCCTGCATGTCGATGCTCCTTGACCCCGGTCCGACCCTTGCGGCAGCCTATTGCAAATCCTGATACCGTCCGATGGACAGGCTTCCATCCGCCGCCACAAACCGCAGGTCCAGCCCGCCGCTTTCGGCGTCCATGGCATAGCAGGCCCAGCTTTCCGACGGCGGCCAGGACGAGCAATACTGGTCCGCCTCGACCCGCCACCGCCCCCAGCTTTGCCCTGCCCCGCCCGCCGTCTCGAAAAGCGTGCGCCCGTCGGCATAGAAATTCTGCGTCGTTCCATCCTGATAGGCCAGGACCCGGGCGGTCAGGGCCGTTGTTATCTCTGCGCCGGACATGGCCTGCCAGTCATCGGCCAAGACCGGTCCCGCCACGACTGCAAACGCCAGCACCACAAGCCTTGTCATGATGTTCCCCTTACTCCTGCAAGACTTCTGCAACGGTCGAATGACCGGCCTGGTCGGAAAACCGGATCTGTCGCCCCTGCGTACGGGCCGACACATCGTAGCATTGCCAGCCCGTGGCCGGAGGCCAAAGCGCGCAATATCGGTCCGAGTCAATCCGCCACCGCCCTTCGTTCGGCCAGCCGATCCGGTATTCGGTCAGCCCCCCGTAGTTGAAGAATTGTTCCGACCCGTCTTCATACCGCAGATATTGGCGCTCAAGGATTGCCCTTATCTCGACACCGCGCAAGGATCGCCAGTCGTCTGCCCGGGCCAAACCCCCTGCGGCCACCACAAGCGTCGCGATCAAGGTGCCGTCGACAAAGCCCCGCATCCCGATCCCCGTCCTTCCCGCGCCGTGCCTTGTCATGCGCCGCCTTGCAGTCTAAGGCAGTCGCGCCTGCCCTGTCCATGAAAGGCTGTGTGATGATCCCGCGCTATTCCCGCCCCGACATGGTGGCCCTGTGGTCCCCCGAAACCAAGTTCCGCATCTGGTTCGAAATCGAGGCCCATGCCTGCGACGCGCAAGCCGCCCTTGGCGTGATCCCGAAAGCCAGCGCCGAAGCCGTCTGGAAGGCCCGCGACGTGCCCTTTGACATCGCCCGGATAGATGAGATCGAAGCGGTCACCAAACATGACGTGATCGCCTTTCTGACCCATCTGGCCGAGATCATCGGCCCCGATCAGGCGCGTTTTGTGCATCAGGGCATGACCAGCTCGGATGTGCTGGACACCACGCTGAATGTTCAGCTTGTGCGCGCCACCGACCTTTTGCTGGCGGGCGTCGACCGGGTTTTGGCCGCGCTGAAATCCCGCGCCTTCGAACACAAGGACACCCTGCGCATCGGACGCAGCCACGGCATTCACGCCGAACCCACCACCATGGGGCTGACCTTCGCGCGGTTTTATGCCGAAATGGCCCGCGGCCGGGCGCGTCTGCTGAATGCCCGGGCCGAAATCGCCACCGGCGCCATCTCGGGCGCGGTGGGCACCTTCGCCAACATCGACCCCGCTGTCGAAGCGCATGTCTGCAAGATGATGGGTCTCGCGGTCGAACCGATCTCGAC
>JANMJC010000500.1:0-5239 GCA_031371185.1 Paracoccaceae bacterium
TGCGATGGAGCGGTTGGAAAGCCGGCTTGACCGGCTTGAGGATACGCACCGGACGGTCATCGCGGCGGCTTATGAAAATCTGGCCGGCACCAATCAGGTGCACCGCGCCATCCTGCAGATGCTCGATCCCTTGAGCTTCGAGGATTTCCTGAAAACCATGGCCAGCGATGTGGCGGCGACCCTGCGCGTCGATTGCGTGCGGCTGGTGCTGGAATCGGTGCAGGACGACCACGACCCCACCCTTCGCCGTCTGGGCGAGGTGCTGAACGTCGGAGAGCCGGGCTTTGTCGCGCGCTACATCTCGGGCGGGCGCAACATCCCGCTGCGCCCGGTGGTGCTGCGTCAGGTCCTGCCCGACAACGACGCGCTTTACGGCGACAAGGCGGGCTACATCCGCTCTGAAGCCCTGATGAAGCTGGATTTCGGAACCGGGCGGCTGCCCGGCATGCTGGTGCTGGGCGCAGAAGACCCGCATCAGTTCAAGGCGGCCCACGGCACCGATCTTCTGGCCTTTTTTGCCGGGATCTTCGAACGCACGATGCGCCGCTGGCTGTCGTGACCGAAGGCCGGCCCGCGTCGGTTCTGTCCCTGTCGCCGGACCTGCGCGACCGCCTGCAGCGGTTTCTCGACCACAAGCGCGCGCTCGATGCCGCCTCGCCCCACACGATCTCGGCCTATGCCCGCGATGTCGCCCGCTTTCTGGCCTTTCTGGCCCACCACCACGGCGGCAGCTTTGGCATCGCGGGACTGACCGCGATGGGCCCGTCCGACATGCGCGCCTGGATGGCGGACGAGCGCGGGCGCGGCGTTTCGGCCCGCTCTCTGGCGCGGTCGCTGTCGGCGGTCAAATCCTTTCTGAACTGGCTGGCGGACCGCGACGCGGTGGAGCCTGTGGCGGCCCTTGCCACGCGCGGCCCAAAATACCGCCGCAAATTGCCGCGCCCCTTGTCGGTGGATGCCGCGCGCGACGTTCTGTCCGACATGACCGCCAGCCACACCACCGACTGGATCGCCGCCCGCGATACCGCCGTCGTGACGCTGCTTTACGCTCTGGGGCTGCGCATCTCCGAGGCCCTGTCGCTGACCGGCGCCGACCATCCCCTGCCTGCGGTTCTGCGCATCACCGGCAAGGGCGGGCGGATGCGCATCGTGCCGGTCCTGCCCGCCGCCGCCACCGCCGTGGCGGCCTATGTCGCACTTTGCCCCTTTGATCTGGCGCGCAACGAACCCCTGTTTCGCGGCGCCCGCGGCGGCGATCTGAACCCGCGCCTGATCCAGAAATCCATGGAACAGATCCGCCACCGCCTTGGCCTGCCCGCCACGGCCACGCCCCATGCGCTGCGCCATTCCTTCGCCACCCATCTTCTGGGTGCGGGCGGCGATCTGCGCGCCATTCAGGAATTGCTGGGCCACGCGTCGCTGTCCACCACCCAAAGCTATACTGCCGTCGACGCCGCCCGCCTGATGGAGGTTTACGAGGCCGCCCATCCCCGGGCGTGACGCCGCGCGAACTTGAAATCCCCTGAAAACTACGGCATCAAACGCTGATGAACATCCGCTACAAAGCCCTCTCGGTCCATCTTCTCACCGCCACCGGCGCCGTCCTGTCGATGTTCGCCATGATGGCGGCGGTCGACGGCAACTGGCGGGTGATGTTTCTGTGGCTGGTCTTCGCGCTGATCGTCGACGGCATCGACGGGCCCCTGGCCCGCCGTTGGGACACGCCCAACAATTTCCCGATCTACGATGGGGTTCTGATGGATCTGATCGTCGATTATCTGACCTATGTCTTCATCCCCGCCTTCGCCCTGTTCCGCTCGGGGCTGCTGGATGGCTGGACCGGTTGGCTTGCAATCATCGTGATCTGCTACGGCTCGGTGATCTACTTTGCCGATACCCGAATGAAAACGCTGGATAAAAGCTTTTCAGGCTTTCCAGCTTGCTGGAACATGGTGGTGCTGGTCCTGTTCGCCCTTGCCCCGTCGCAGGACGTGATCCTGTTCGTGGTCATCGCGCTGACCGTGGCCATGTTCCTGCGGCTGAAATTCGTCCACCCCACCCGCACCAAGCGCTGGAACTGGATCACCCTGCCGATGTCGGTGCTGTGGGTGGTCTGCGCGGCGGCGGCGGCCTGGGTCAACTTCGCCGAGGGCAGTCTGGCCCACTGGGGGCTGATCGTGTCGTCGATCTATCTGTGCACCGCCGGTATCGCCCAGCAGATCGTGCCGGAACGCAAGTCAACCATCCGCTAGGGCGGTTCAAGTCTTCGTTGAAACATCAAGTATCAGAATTCGAACACTTTTGGTTTGAATTCTGATTCCGTCAAGACTTGAACCGCTTTAGGGCGGGATGGCCATTGACGGTCCCATCTCTGTTTCCGTTCGCCCGGACTCCGGCGCGCCGGGGCGCAACGCCCCTCAGGCCAGACGCGTCAGCATGACCCCGCCCACGATCACCGCCGCCGCCAGCATCTTGGCCCTGGTCATGGTCTCGCCAAAGGCCAGCCAGCCGATCAGCACCGCAAACAGGATCGAGGTTTCGCGCAGGGCGGCCACCACGGCGATGGGCGCGATCGTCATTGCCCAGACAGACACCCCGTAAGCCCCGTAAGAGGCCACAGCGGCAATCATCCCAACCCCCCAGGCCCGGCCGTCGCGCGGCAGAATGTCCAGCCCCTTCCACAACAGCATGGCCAAGGCAAAGAACAGCCCATCGACCACAAAGACCCAAGCCACATAGGCGACCGCGTCGCCCGCGATCCGCGCGCCAGACCCGTCGATCAGCGTATAGGTCGCCGTGGCGCAGGCCGACCCCAACGCATAGGGGATCAGCTTGCGGTTTTCGCCACTGGCAAAAACCCCCTGCGCCATCAGCAAGATGCCCATGCCCAGAACCGCGATCCCGGCATATTCGGCCGGCGTAATCACATCGGTCAACACAAAGCCCGACACCAGCCCCACCACCAGCGGGGCCGAGCCGCGGGCAATCGGATAGACCCGGCTCAGGTCCCCGCGCTCGTAGGCGTAGGTCAGAAAGAACTTGTAGAAGAAATGGGCGCAGCCCGCCGCCAGAACCCAAGGGGCGACCTGCCAGTCCAGAGTGGGGCGCAGCAGGATCACCGCCACCCCGATCGGCACTTCGCCGATCGACAGGATCACCATGGCCCCCATGCGCGACGCGCCGACCTTGATCAGCGAATTCCACAAAGCATGCAGAAAGGCCGATCCCAGGACGGCCGACATCACCCAAAAGCTCAACCGCGCTCTCCTGCCGCCTGCGTCGAGGAACTGTTACATATCGGCGCGGACAAAGACCATGCCCCCTCAGATCAGCAACCCCGCCGCTCCTTCATGGCGCAGAAGCCAGACCTTGGTTTCGACGCCCCCCTTGGCCGAAAACCCGCCCAGCCCTCTGGCCCCCAGCACCCTGTGACAGGGGATGAGGATCGGAAGCGGATTGGCCCCGCAGGCCTGCCCCACGGCCTGCGCTGGCGAGTTCAGATCACGCGCCAGATCGCCATAGGTTCGCGTTTGCCCAAAAGGAATTGCCGCCATCGCGCGCCGCACGCCAGCCTGCAGCCCGGTGCCCCAGTCGAACGGCAGGTCAAACGCTTGCAATCCTCCGTCGAAATAGGCCGCCAGTTGCCGGACCGCTTCGGTCAAAAGAGCCGAGCCTTCTCCTGGCTCGGCCCCCCAGGTCATTCGCGTCAGAACCCCGCCGCTTTCGTGCAGGGTCAGCGGCCCGAACGGCCCGGTCAGGACCGCCCGGGCTGTCATCCCAAGGCGTCGTTGCAACGCTTGCAGGTGTGCGGATGTTTGTGCGTGCCCACATCCGGCAGGATTTTCCAGCAGCGCTGGCATTTCTCGCCCTCGGCCTGTTCAAAGACCACGCCCACACCCGGCACTTCCGGCAGGCGGAACGCCTCTTGCGGTTCGGGATCGGCCGTCAGCGAGATGTCCGAGGTGATGCACAGATCGGCAAAAGCCACCGATTTCAGCAGCGTCAGCACGGCGGCATCGTCCACATGCACCACCGGTGCCGCCTCCAGACTGGATCCGATGACCTTGGCACTGCGCTGCACTTCCAGCGCCGCCGTGACCACCCGGCGCACATTGCGCAGGGCCGTCCACTTGGCCGCCAGGTTCGGATCCAGCCAGTCCGCCGGGGTTTGCGGCATGTCCAGAAGGTGAACCGAGCTGTCCTCGCCGGGGAAGCGCTCCAGCCAGACCTCTTCCATCGTGAACACCAGAACAGGGGCCAGCCAGGTGGTCAGGCGGTGGAACACCAGGTCCAGAACCGTGCGGCAGGCGCGCCGTGTGATCGACGATGGCGCATCGCAATACAGGACGTCCTTGCGCATGTCGAAATAGATCGCCGAAAGATCGGTCGTACAGAAGGTGAACAGCTTTTGGAACACGCCCTGAAAATCATACCGGGCGTAACCGTCGCGCACCTCGGCATCCAGTTCGGCCAGACGGTGCAGGATGAAGCGTTCGCTTTCCGGCATGTCGGACAGCTCCACCCGCTCCGCCTCGGTAAAGCCCGCCAAAGCGCCCAGCAAATACCGCATGCTGTTGCGCAAACGGCGATAGCTGTCGGCCACGCCTTTCAGGATCTCTTTGCCGATGCGCAGGTCAATGGTGTAGTCCGACTGCGCCACCCAAAGCCGCAGGATATCGGCGCCGTATTCGTCGATCACTGCTTGCGGCGCCACAGTGTTGCCGATGGATTTGGACATCTTCATGCCCTTTTCATCCAGCGTGAAGCCATGGGTCAGCACGCCGCGATAGGGCGCGCGCCCCTTGGTGCCGCAGGCCTGCAACATCGACGAGTGGAACCAGCCGCGATGCTGGTCGGTGCCTTCAAGGTACAGATCGGCAATACCGTCGGCAGACCCGTCGGGCCGGTCGCGCAGCACGAAGGCATGGGTCGACCCGGAATCGAACCATACGTCCAGCACGTCGAAAACCTGCGTGTACTGCGCGGGGTCCACGATGCCTTGCAGCATCCTTTCCTTGAACCCCGCGCCGTACCAGACATCCGCGCCCTCGGCCTCGAAGGCCGCCGTGATGCGCGCGTTGACCTGTTCGTTGCGCAGGACATAGTCGGCATCGGTCGGCTTTGCCCCGACCCTGGTGAAACAGGTCAGCGGCACGCCCCAGGCACGCTGGCGCGACAGCACCCAATCGGGCCGCGCCTCGATCATCGAATGCAGGCGGTTGCGGCCGGTCGCCGGGGT
>JANMJC010000524.1:0-3660 GCA_031371185.1 Paracoccaceae bacterium
CCCCCGGCCGCGGCCTGCCCCCCGCGCCGCGCCGGAATCCAGACTTGAGCGCGCAAGGTCCACCCCTTCGGGCAGGCTGGCGGCCCTGCCCGCCACGATCAGGGCGGCGGCGGCATTCAAGAGAACCGCGTCGCGGTAGGCCCCCGGCTCGCCCTCCAGCAGGCGGCGAAAGGCGGCGCCGTTTTCGGCCGGGGTTCCGCCCAGGATCGCCTCGAAGGGATGCACCGGCAGGCCCGCATCGGCAGGGGTCACGGAAAACTCGGTGATCTGCCCGGCGGCAAGCGCCACCACGGCCGAGGGCCCGGCGATCGACAATTCGTCGGTGCCATCCGATCCATGCACCAGCCAGGCCACGTCCGAGCCCAGGGCCCGCAGGGTTTCGGCCATCGGGCGGATCAGGCGGGGCGAGAAGGCCCCGGTCAACTGCCGCCGCACGCCCGCCGGGTTGGTCAGAGGCCCCAGGATGTTGAAGATCGTCCGCGTCCCCAGTTCGGCGCGGATCGGGCCGACATGGCGCATCGCAGGGTGGTGCATCGGCGCCATCATGAAGCCGATCCCGGCCTCGGCGATGCAGCGCTCCACCACCTCGGGGCCGACCATGATGTTCAGGCCCAACTCGGTCAGCGCATCGGCAGAGCCCGACTTGGACGACAGGTTGCGGTTGCCATGCTTGGCCACCGTCACGCCCGCGCCCGCAACCACGAAGGCGGTGGCGGTCGAGATGTTCAGGGTGCCCTTGCCGTCGCCCCCGGTGCCCACGATGTCCATGGCATCCGCAGGGGCGCTGACCGCATGGCATCTGGAGCGCATGACAAAGGCGGCGGCGGCGAATTCGTCAACCGTTTCGCCGCGCGTGCGCAGCGCCATCAGGAACCCGCCGACCTGAGCGGGTGTGGCAGCCCCCTCGAACAGGATCTGAAAGGCAACCTCGGCCTCGGCGCGGGTCAGGGCGCGCTCGGCGGCAAGGGCGATCAGCGGTTTCAGGCCATCGGCCAGCGCGGGGGCGGGGGCGGTCATGCGGGAACCTGACCATCGGCCCGGGCGGTCTGAAGAAAATTCCGCAGCAACTGGTGGCCATGCTCGGAAGCGATGCTTTCGGGATGAAACTGCACGCCTTCGATCCGCTTGGCGCGGTGGCGCAGGCCCATGATCGTGCCATCCGCCAGCCAGGCGGTGACCTGCAGGCAGTCGGGCAGGGTGTCGCGATTGACGATCAGCGAGTGATAGCGCGTGGCCAGAAACGGCGAGGGCAGGTCGCGGAACATGCCCAGACCCTCGTGATGCATCGCCCCCATCTTGCCGTGCACGATCTCGTGGCAGCGCACGACCTCGCCGCCAAAGGCCTCGCCGATGGTCTGATGGCCCAGACAGACGCCCAGAAGCGGGATATCGGCGGCGGCGGCGGCGCGGGTCAGGGGCAGGCAGATCCCGGCAGAGGCCGGATCGCAGGGCCCGGGCGACAGAACGATTGCCGAGGGGCCAAGCGCGATCGCGTCCTGCACCGACAGGGCGTCATTGCGGACCACGCGCACATCCTCGCCCAACTCGCCCAGATAATGGACGAGGTTGTAGGTAAAGCTGTCATAGTTGTCGATGAGAAGCAGCATCTTGCGGACCGGGGCCTGAAAAGCGATGAAGCCCTTGGCGGGCCGGGCTATAGATGGTCAGATGGGCGCGCGGGCGTCAAGCAAAGAAGCGCCGGGCGGATGATGGGCGAAGCGCCTGCGTTCGGGGCCGAGGCAAGGGGAGTGGCGGGGCGTGAGCCGGAATTTCTGGGTGGGTCTTTTGTGGGGTCTGGTGGTTTGCGCCGCCGGATTGGCCGTGATGTCGCAACTGGCGCCGGTGGGCGGGTCCGACCCGGTTGCGGTTCTGGCCGAGGGGCAGACGGGTGCAGAGGTGCCAAAGGCTGAGCCCGAGGCGACCGGGGCCCAGGCTGCACCTGCGGCCACGGCCAACGGGCAGGTCGACCTGACGGCGCCTGCGGCGCAAATCGCACCCGAGGTCCCCGACGCGGGCGCGGTCCCGGAGGCGACGACGGCTTTGGCACCGGGCGCAAGCGAAACCGGCGCGTCGGGCGCGCAAACCGACGCGGCCGAGCCTGCCGCGCCGACGGCTTCCGCGGTGCAGGGCGAACCCGCCGCGCCCCCGCAGCCCGCCGAGCCAACCGAACCCGCAGCCCCGGCCCCGGCAATGCCCGCCGTCGCGGCCGATCCGAAGCCCGCCGAACCGCAGGCACAGCCCGGCGATCTTGCCGCTGACGCCACAGCGCCCGATGCGGTTGCGGGCGCCCCCGGCGTTGAAAGCGCGCCCGCCGTGCCTTTGGCCGAACCTCAGGCTCCGGCGGCTCCTGCGGCCGATACCGCCCCCTTGCCCGATGCCGGCACGATGCCCGCCCCGGGCCAGGACAGGCTTCTGGATCCGCCGGCCGCGCCGCAAAGTCCCGCCGTCGAACCCTTGCCCGCCTTGCCCGCCGTTGATCCTGCACAGGCGGCACCCGAGGTTGTGATACTGCCCGATCCCGCCATCCCCGAAGCGCCGATCACGGCGGATGCCGAGGGCCCGGGCCTGATCGAGTTGGGCAAGGCCAGGCTGCCGCCCGCGCCGGGCCTGAAGAACGCGGCGCCGGGTGTCACCACCAACCGCCTGCCGCGCATCGGCGATCCGCCGCAGACCGAGACTGTTGCCGCAGATCGGGGCCCCGCCGATACCCGACCCATTGCGGCCTATGCCCGTGCGTTCAACCCCGAACCCGACAAGCCGATGTTCGCCATCCTGTTGCAGGATATCGGTGCGGCAGGCATGGCGCGGGCCGATCTGGCCAAGCTGCCCTTTGCGGTGACCTTCGTCATCGACCCCTCGGCGCCGGACGCGGCTCAGGCCATGGCCGCCTACCGCGCGGCGGGCCAGGAGGTGGTGATCCGGGCCGCTCTGCCCGCAAACGCCACGCCCGGCGATCTGGAGCAAAGCTTTCAGGCCCTGGCGCTCGGGTTGCCGGAAACGGTGGCCATTCTGGATGCGCCCGAGGGCGGCTTGCAAGAGAACCGGGTGCTGGCGACCCAGGCGATCCCGATCCTGAAGACGCAAGGCCGCGGCATCGTGACCTATGACCGCGGCTTGGACGCCGCGGATCAGGTGGCGCGGCGCGAGGGTCTGGCCTCGGCGGTGATCTTTCGCGATCTGGACGCGCAGGGCGAAGACACCCCGTTGATCCGGCGCTATCTGGATCGGGCAGCCTTCAAGGCGGCGCAGGAAGGGCAGGTCGTGGTCCTGGGCCAGACCCGCCCCGAGACCGTGGCGGCCATCCTGGAATGGATGGTCGAGGGGCGCGGGGCCACGGTGTCACTTGCGCCCTTGACGGCGGTGATGCGCGGCGGGTCATAGCCCGGAACCGGAACGGCGGTGTGCCCCCCCACCCCATCCCTGCCCACGAGGGGGAGGGGGCGATTGTGCCTTACGGGTGGCAGGGGCGACCTGCGGGCGGTGAAAGGGTGGAGCGGTGTGCCCCCCACCCCATCCCTCCCCACGAGGGGGTGGGGGGCGGTTGTGCCGGGGGGGTGGCAGGGGCGACCTGCGGGCGGTGTAAGGGTTGAGCGGTGTGCCCCCCCACCCCATCCCGTCCCACGTGGGGGTGGGGGGCGGTTGTGCCGGGCGGGTGGCAGG
>JANMJC010000547.1:0-5084 GCA_031371185.1 Paracoccaceae bacterium
CGGCCGGGCCCTGATGGCCACCATCGAAGCCCGGGCTCGGGCCGGCGGCGCGCATCAGATGATCGCGGGCGTATCGGGCGAGAACGACGCGGGGCAAAGCTTTCACACGGCCTGCGGCTATGTCGAAATCGCCCGGGTGACCGAGGCGGGCTTCAAGTTCGGGCGCTTCATGGATCTGATCCTGATGCGCAAATTCCTGACCTGACTCTTGGTCAAACCGCGGCTATTGTGCGCCACATGTCGATCTGGACCCGCATCTCTGACGCCCTCGCCGCCCTTGCCAAGGGCGAAGGGCTTGGCGCCATCTTTGATCGGCTCTGGGCCTCGCCGGTTCCCGAACGTTCGGTCGGGTTCACCATTGCCGTCATCGCCCTTGCGGCCAAGATGGCCAAGGCGGACGGCGAAGTGACCCGCGCCGAGGTGACGGCCTTTCGCCGCATCTTCGACATTCCTCCGGGTGAAGAGGCCCATGCCGCGCGGGTTTTCAACCTTGCCCGTCAGGATGTTACGGGCTTTGACACCTATGCGCGCAAGGTGGCGGCCCTGTTCAACACCACCGGTGCCGCCCTTTGTGCCGATGACCGCAACGTGCTGATCGACCTTCTGGAGGGTCTGTTCCAGATCGCCATGTCCGATGGCAAGTACCACGCGCGCGAAGACCTCTTTCTGGCCGAGGTCTCGCGCATCTTCGGTCTGGACGATCGGTGCTATCGCACGGTGCGGGCCCGGTTCGTCGAAGGCGCGCTGCGCGACCCCTATGATGTTCTGGGCATCGCGCCCACCGCCAGTCTGGACGAGGCGCGCGCCGCGTGGCGCCGCTCGGTCAAGGACACCCATCCCGACGTGATGATCGCCCGGGGGGTGCCGCCCGAAGCGGTCAAACTGGCCGCCGGGCGTCTGATGGCCATCAACGAGGCCTGGGATGCGATCCAGGCGCGGCGTGCCGCATGACGGATCCCGTCACGCGCCCCTTGCGGCTGGCGACCTACAATGTCGAATGGTTCAACGCGCTGTTTGACAACCGGGGCCGGTTGCTGGACGACCCGCAGCTTTCGGCCCGCCACAAGGTGACCAGGGCCGAACAACTGGGCGCTTTGGGGATCGTGTTCAGCGCGCTGAACGCCGATGGGGTGATGATCATCGAGGCGCCCGATACCAGCCGCTCGCAGGGCCACTCCACCGTGACGGCGCTGGAAAACTTTGCCCGCGCCTTCGGTCTGCGCCAGTCGCGGGCCATCATCGGCTTTGTTTCGGAAACCGAACAGGAGATCGCATTTCTCTATGATCCCCAGGTGCTGGAGGTCGCGCATGACCCCAAGCAAACCGCCTTTGCCCCGCGCTTTGATCATCCGCACTGGCAGGATCTGGATGGCGACGGGATCGCCGAACACCTGTTGTTTTCCAAGCCGCCGCTGGAACTGTTGGTTCGCTTCGGTGCGCGGTCGCTGCGGCTGATCGGGGTCCATGCCAAGTCGAAATCGCCACGCGGCGCCCAGAACCCCGACGAGGTCCGGCGGCTGAGCATCGACAACCGGCGCAAGCAACTGGCCGAATGCGGCTGGCTGCGCCTGCGGGTCGAAGCGCATCTGGCCGAAGGCGACGATCTGGTCGTGATGGGCGATTTCAACGACGGCCCCGGCCTTGACGACTACGAAAAGCTGTTTGGCCAATCGGGCGTCGAGGTGGTTCTGGGCAGCGATACAGTCCCGGCCCTGCGTCTGTTCGATCCCCATGCCGATATGGCGCTTGGCCAGCGTCTGGGCCTGCAACCCACCACAGCCCGCTTCTGGTTGGCCCCGCAAAAACGCTACTTCGAGGCGCTGCTGGACTATGTCATGGTATCGCCGCAGCTTGTCGCGGGGGCAAGCTGGCGGGTCTGGCACCCGCTGAACGACCCCGGCGTTCATGCGGTCCCTGATCTGAGCGCGGCCCTGTTGCAGGCTTCGGACCATTTTCCGGTGACGGTGGATCTGAGGTTTCAGCCGCTGTAGATCAATCGCGCGAAGTTGGGCGCGATGTCTTCTTGGATCACTGCTGCGAAGGATGCGCGGGCCCTTTCCGCAAGCCGGGCGTTGCGTTTGAACTCTTCGGTTTCCCTGCGTTGAATGGCCACCAAATCATCCGGCGATCAAAGTCTTCGGTCCCGCGCCCTACTCCGCCGCCTCGGACCCCTTCATCAACCTATCCGCCTTGCGCTTGACCAGCATCGAGCGCAGGTCGTGCATGGCCAGCAGCAGATCGTCCGTCACCTCTTCCAACTGCGCATCCGTCGCCTTGGACTGCACCCATTGCGTGGTGATGTTCAGATAGTCCACGGCGCGGTGCAGATCGTCGATGTCGCGGGCGGCCAGCGTGTCCTGCCGCGCGCTTAGCCAGTCATGGATGGCCGCAAGTTCGGGCTTGGTCAACTCGCGCTCGCCGTGGCGCTTGATCTGGCCGTTCTTGACGTTGACGGTGGCGATCTCTTCCAGATCAATCCGGCGCTGGCGGTTTTCGGTATCGACCCGAAACACCACGGCGCCGTTTTCACGGATGCGGAAATAGAACTCGGGCAAGTCGCCGGACATCGGACCCCTCAGGTCAAGCCATTGCAAAAAGCGATAATGCGGTTGCAGGCATCGCGCAACACATCATCTGCCGTGGCATAGGACACGCGGAAATTGGGCGACAGGCCAAAGGCCGCGCCAAAGACCACGGCGACGCCGGTTTCGTCCAGAAGGGCATTGGCAAAGTCTTGGTCACTGGCAATCTTCGTGCCCCGGGCCGAGGTCTTGCCGATGCAGCCGGAAATGTCGGGATAGACATAAAACGCGCCTTCCGGCGTCGGGCAGGTCACGCCATGCGCGCGGTTGAGCAGGTCGACCACCAGATCACGGCGGCGCTGGAACAGGGCGCGGTTGGGGGCCAGAAAATCCTGCGGGCCGTTCAGCGCCTCAAGTGCGGCATACTGGCTGATCGACGAGGGGTTCGAGGTGCTTTGCGACTGGATCGTGCCCATCGCCTTGATCAGGGCCACCGGACCCGCCGCATAGCCGATGCGCCAGCCGGTCATGGCGTAGGATTTCGACACGCCGTTGCAGGTCAGCGTGCGGTCATACAGCGCGGGTTCAACCTCGGCCGGGGTGCAGAAGTCGAAATCGTCGAACACCAGATGTTCGTACATGTCGTCCGACATGATCCAGACCTGCGGGTGGCGCAGAAGCACGTCGCACAGGGCGCGCAACTCGGCCCTTGTATAGCCCGCCCCGGTGGGGTTGGAGGGCGAGTTGAAGATGAACCACTTGGTTTTCGGCGTGATGGCGGCTTCCAGCCGGGCAGGGGTCAGTTTGAAATGGGTGTCGATGCCCGCCACCACCGGCACCGGCGTGCCGCCCGCCAGATGCACCATATCCGGGTAGGACACCCAATAGGGCGCCGGAATGATCACCTCGTCGCCGGGGTTCAGCGTGGCCATGAAGGCGTTGTACAGGGTCTGCTTGCCCCCGGTGCCCACGGTGATCTGGGCGGGGGTGTAGGTCAACCCGTTCTCGCGCTGGAACTTCGCGCAGATCGCGGCCTTCAACTCGGGGATGCCGTCTACGGCGGTGTATTTGGTCTTGCCCGCATCCATCGCCCGCTTGGCGGCATCCTTGATGTTCTGCGGCGTGTCGAAATCGGGCTCTCCGGCGGACAGGCTGATGATGTCGCGGCCCTGCGCCTTCAACTCCAGCGCGCGTCCGGTCATGGCGATGGTGGGCGAGGGTTTCACACGCGACAAGGTGTCAGAGAGAAAGGCCATGGCAAGGCTCCACTGGGGGCGGTATGACAGCGTTGATAGGACGTGCGCCACGGGGGTTCAAGCGATGGAAACGAGCGGGACAGCCGAGACGACCGAGGCACGTCTGAAACGGATGCGCATGCGGTCGTGGCGGCGCGGCACAAAAGAGATGGACCTGATCCTTGGCCCCTTTGCCGATGCCGAACTGCCGGGCTTGGCCGAGGCGGATCTGGAGATCTACGATCTTTTGCTGGACGAGAATGACCAGGACCTGCTGCCTTGGGTTCTGGGTCAGGCCCCGGCCCCGGCGGCGCTGTCCGCGATGATCGCGCGGATCGCTTTGGCCGCAAGGGGACGCCTGGTGGGCCGTTGAAATCCGGAAATGTGGCGATTGTCGATCCGCGCCGGGGCGCTTTCAGGACAAGATCCAACGAATTACATGCAGAAAGGGTGCAATCAAGGCGAAAATTCGTTCCCTGATTTACGCGATGTTTGCCTTTTGACCCGATTCTACCCCCCGAGATATCCGACTTTGGGAGAACGTAGATGACGATGCACGCCCCTGTGCTGGACGGTTCGCAAAAGGCGTTCCTGTCCGGCTACCTTGACAGTCTTGCCATGATCGAAAGGCTGCACCGCCTGCTTCTGGATGTGGTCAAAGACGAATTCGAACGGATCAACCTTCTGGAAATCAACTCGGTGCAGGCCCTGTTGCTGTTCAACGTGGGCGAGAACGAGGTGACCGCGGGCGAATTGAAGTCGCGGGGGTACTAGCAGGGATCGAAAGTGTCCTATAACCTGAAAAAACTGGTTGAACTGGGCTACATGCACCATCAACGATCCGAAATTGACCGACGTTCGGTGCGGGTGCGGCTGACCGAAAAGGGCCGCAAGGTACGGGTCATGCTGGCGGATCTGTTCGGGCAGCATGCCGACGGGCTGCTGAAAAAGGGCATGATCGACCCCGAAAGCATGGAAACCGTCAATCAGGCCCTGAAACGGATGGAGCGGTATTGGACCGACCAGATCCGTTACATCTATTGAGCGCTTGAACCAACCACCTTCAGGAGTGATGCGGCGGGCGTTACTTCCGCCACAGCGGCGCGTAAGAGGCGAAGACCCCCTGCGCCTTGGCCAGCACCCGCAGACCGGGACTGCGGCGCGGGATGTCGCCCGAAGCCAGCCGCTCCACGGCCACCTCGACCGGGCAGGGCCGCCGGCTCTTGGGGTCGTGATAGCGCGGATAGGCGATCAGGGTGGCATGCACGAGGTGCCACAGCGGCGGACGCGGCAAAGGGTGACCATCGGTGGCCTGCTGGCGGCGCGC
>JANMJC010000554.1:0-5001 GCA_031371185.1 Paracoccaceae bacterium
CGACGCAGGTTGAAATGCCCTTGGCGCGAAAGGCGGTTGAAACCGCTTTGAGGTCGTCCATGTCGCCAAGTTCAGGGTTGATCCGGCGATAGTCCATCACCGAATAGCCGCCGTCGCTGTCACCGGGGCGCGGCTTGAGGCAGGGCATCAGATGAACATAGGAAATGCCGAGGTCCTCAAGATAATCCTGATGGGACAGCACCGATTTCAGGTCGCCGCAAAAGCGGTCGATGTAAAACACATAGCCCGCCATGTCCGAGCGCAAGAACCAGTCCGGTTCGAAATCACGCTGCAAATCCAGACGCTTGAGGTCAACCGGACGGTCGGCCCAGGCTTGGGCCATCTCGGCACGCAGGGCGGAAAGAAAAGCCGCATAGCCGGGATGATCGCCGTAGACTTCGGCCAGCATCGGCCAAAGGTCGGGCCCCGACCGCGCCAGCCGCAGACCGAACACCACGTCATCCGGCGTCGCCACCGACAAAGTCGCCCGTTGTGTCACTGCCGCCCCCCGATCTGACAGGGGGAAACTACGGGATTCGAAGCGCTTTGGGAAGGATTTTCATCGGATGATCAGCCGCGACTGCGGTCGAAGGCGGCGGGCGATCCACAAAAGATCGCCGGGGGCAAAGGCGACACACCCCGCGGTCGGCGCGCCCGGGCGGCGCCAGCGGTGCAGAAATATGGCCGATCCGCGCCCGGGAACCGCATGGGGCCAGTTCCAGTCGGTGATCAGGATCAGATCGTATTGCGGATCGGCGCGGCGCAGCCTTTCGTGGGAAAACGGGTGCGGGGCGCGGGTCATCAAATTGTAATCCGGATCAGTGCCGTCATCGGACCACAGATCGTTCAGACCGATGGGCAGGGCCCAGTCGGCCGGGCGCGCCATCCGGTCGGGGCGGTAAAGCATGCCGACAATCCGGTGAATCCCGCGCGGCGTGGCCCCGTCTCCCTCGCGCTTTGTCGGCGCGTCCACGATGCCGCCGCGCCCCACCGCGCAGGCAAGGCGACGTCCACCGAAAAGGGCCCCGGTCCGGGTGATGTGAAGGTCAGGCTTCATCGCAAAGCTCCTGCGCGGTGACGGGTTTGTAGCGCGGTCGGGCCGGGGTCGGGCAGGTCGTGGCCAAACTGGCGCAGGCGCTCCTCATCGCGGGTCAGGCGCAGCCCGCCGGTGTGGGCCGCGATCGGTCTGGCCCGGCGGTTCTTGCCGCCGCCGCGTAGCCCCTCGATCTCATGCAACATCGCGATATCCTGCCTTTCCAGCCGGGGTTCTGGCAATGGAGATAGGGCAGCTATTGCGGAATTGAAACAATTGCCCCCCCTGCGACACGACCGCGTGAGGCAATTGTTGCATATCTTGCCGAACGGTACTGCCGGGCGCATGTCATGGGTCACGGGGGCCAATGACCCCAAGGCAGGAGGCCGCAGATGGCGACGTTGCGCAAGATTTTGCTGGTGGATGACGATGACGACCTGCGCGAGGCCCTGTCCGAGCAGTTGGTCCTGACCGAGGACTTCGACGTGTTCGAGGCCCGCAACGGCGCCGAAGGCATGGAAAAGGTCAAGGCCGGGGTGTTTGATCTGGTGATCCTTGACGTGGGTCTGCCCGACACAGATGGCCGCGAATTGTGCCGCCGGATGCGCACGGCGGGCGTGAAATGCCCGGTGATGATGCTGACCGGCCATGACACCGACAGCGACACCATTCTGGGTCTGGATTCGGGCGCCAACGACTATGTGACCAAGCCGTTCAAGTTTCCGGTGCTTCTGGCGCGCATCCGCGCTCAGGTCCGCCAGCATGAACATTCCGAAGATGCGATCTTTCAGTTGGGCCCCTATACCTTCAAGCCGTCGCAGAAGCTGCTGGTCGACGCCAAGGACAAGAAGGTGCGCCTGACCGAGAAAGAGACCAATATCCTGAAATTCCTGTACCGGGCACAGTCCAGCGTCGTGGCGCGCGACGTGCTCTTGCACGAGGTCTGGGGCTATAATGCGGCGGTGACCACGCACACGCTGGAAACCCACATCTACCGCCTGCGCCAGAAGATCGAGGCCGACCCGGCCAATTCGCGGCTTTTGGTGACCGAGAACGGCGGTTACAAACTGGTGGCCTGAATCGTAAGGTTTTCCAGACTTATTATTGCCGGAATCTGCGCCTATCCTTGCATCACGGCGACACTGTCGCCAAATCCTTCCCCTCGCCATGTCGGGGTCATGACATGGCACCTCCCTGTTGGACTGGGCCGGGTTTATCCCGGCCCTTTTTTTCAATCCAACCTCAGGCGCAGCAGGGCATATCCGGCCAGAAGCCCCCCCCAGGCATGCGGCAAGGCCAAAGGGCAGAAGAACCGCGTCCACCGGGCCCGCCCAGCCCTCTCCCCAGGCGATCAACCCGCCAAAGGCCGCAGCCCCAAAGGCCGCAGGCCCGGTTCCGACAAAGCGGAACGCGGCGTTGACCCGCCCCAGCAGCGGGGCCGGGATGTGGCGCTGGCGATAGCTGACCTGCGCGATGTTCCACAGCATGCCCGCAAACCCGTCCAGAACCAGCGCCGCCCCCACCAGCCAAAGCGGGGCCCGCAGCGCCAGCAGGGCCGCCGTTACCGGAAAGACCACCATCCCGAACAGGATCGCCGTTGTCGGTCGGATGTGGCGCAAAAGGCGCGGCCCGATCAGGGTGGCGGTCAACCCACCACAGGCAGCCAGCGTCAAAAGCCCGCCGTAAGCCACCGCGTCCAGCTTCAGCACGCGTTGGCCATACAGCACGAACACCGCCCAATACCCGTAGCCGATGAAATTGTACCCCCCCAGAACAAGCGCCAGCCGGCGCAGCATCGCATCGCGCCAAAGCCAGCTTATCCCCTGCCCAAGAGCGCGCACCATCGCGGGGCGGTCCGGGTTTGCAGGCTTGCGTGGCAGTCGAATCGAAGCGATCAGCGCGACCGCCAAGGCCAGCACCCCGGCATGCAGGCCAAAGGGCACGGCCACCGAAACTCCGATCAACAGCCCGGCCAGAGGCGGCCCGACGAACTGCCCGGCCAGTTGTTCGGTGCTCCACAAGGCGCCGTTGGCCTGTTCCAACTGCGCCCTGTCCACCACCGTGGGCAGAAAGGTCTGCGCGGTGTTGTCCCGAAGAACCTCGGCGCTGCCCAGAAGAAAGGTCAGCCCCGCCATGATCAGCACCGGCGCGGTCCCAGGCTGGGCCAGCAACGCCACCGCCAGCAAGGCCAGGGTGACCAGAACCCGACTGCAATCCGCCCCCACCAACAGGGCCCGGTGATCGTGGCGGTCCGTGACCACCCCTGCCGGAAGCGCCAGAAGGACCCAAGGAAGGGTGCGGGCGGCGGCCACCAGTCCGATCAGAAAGGGATTGTCGGTCAGCAATGTGGCCAGCCAGGGCACGGCCACCGCCATCACTCCGTCCCCCAGATTGGTGCCCAGAGAGGCGGCGAACAACTGGCGGAAATTGCGGTTTTTCCACAGGGATGTGTACGACATGGTCATATCTGACCTCAGGCCCGGGCGAGGTCAAGGCGGATCGGGCCCGGGGCCCGTGTCGGGGCAGCGTTGCCAAAAAGACGCAACCCAAGGGTGATCTGTGGGGGCAAAGTCACGCAAGGCAATCGCGGGCCGCAAAGCGTGCTATGGTATACAAACCTCCCTGTTGGACCTTGGCCCGGCCTGCTTGCCGGGCTTTTTCTTTGCCTTGTCCATGTTGAGCCCTTGCCCAGCCCCCGAAATTTTCGGTATCACGCGCCTGTGGGGGCGCAGAGGCGTCCCTGACCATCATATTGACCCTGGAGTGCGAAACATGCGGAACCTTGGCCTTGCGGCGGCTTTCACCCTGTCGGCCCTTTCGGCCCCCGCCTTTGGCGAAGATCTTGTGTTCGACCTGATCAACGACAGCTCTTACGCGCTGCAGGAACTGTATGTCTCGCCCGCGTCGATGGACGAATGGGGCGATGACGTGCTGGGTGTGGACATTCTGGCGGCGGGCGAACAAGGAACCGTGACCATCGCCGACGGGATGACCACCTGCGCCTATGACCTGCGCTTTGTGACCGATGCGGGCAACGAAGTGACCGGCAGCGCCGACCTGTGCGAAACCCACAGCTTTACGCTGCACGACTAGGATGCGGGCGGGAACCACCCCGCCCCTGTGTCGCAGTAACCAAAGGGGCGGCAGGTCATCGACCGCCGCCTTTTTCATGACCCGGTTGCGGTCAGACTTTTACATAGTTGCGCCACGGGTGCGCTTCCTTGAAGCCCAGGACGTCGCGGATTTTCCGGTTGGACAGCGGGGCCTCATTGCCGGTCAGGGGCCGGGTCAAGGGCGTGTTCGGCGCGTAAGTCGCCAGGAACTCGGCCGTCGGCTGCGTGGCGGTGATGGTGTCATTGACCGCGTTGAACACCTGAAATCCCAGACCGTGCTTTTGCAGGCACAGATGCACGATCTCGCCCAGATCGCGGGCGTCGATATAGCTCCAGGCGTTGCGTTTGCGGCTGGCGGGATTGGCCAGAAAACCGGGGAAACTGGCATAGTCCTGCGGCTCGATCACATTGCCGATGCGCAGCGCATAGACATCGGCCCCGTAGCGCATGGCAAAGGCGCGGCCGGTCTTTTCGTTCACCACCTTTGACAGGCCATAGCTGTCCATCGGGTCGCTGTCATAGTCCTCGTCCAGCGGGAAAGAGTGATAGTCCTTGTCGCCCTCGGCAAAGCAGACGCCATAGGTGGTTTCGGAACTGGCGATGACGACCTTGCGCACACCCAGTTTCATCGCGTCCAGCACGTTGTAGGTGCTGACGGTGTTCTGCGCGAAGGTGGCGTTGTCGGGACAGATCATCACCCGGGGCACGGCAGCGAAATGGACGATCGCATCGGGGGCCTGCGGCGGCGCGCCTTCGTCATAGCCGTCAAAGCCGAAATGCGTGGTAAAGGCGCTGAATACCTGCCCCAGATCGGTCAGGTCGGTGATCAGCGTATTCACCCCGGGCAGATCAAGC
>JANMJC010000564.1:0-6423 GCA_031371185.1 Paracoccaceae bacterium
CGACGATGGCGCCGATGATGTACAACAGAATGTGGACCAGACCCAGCAGAACGGCGGCCAGTACCGAGGCGGGCGGCTGAAACCCCATGCCCTTGGCGACCGGATGGCCGATCACCTCCAACGCCTGGGCAAACGCCGCACCCCCCGCAAGGATCCCCGCCAGACCTGCACCAATCCCGTTGACTTTGCTCATAAGACGCATGTTTTGTTCCCGTGTTGCAGCAGCTTTTTCACCGCCGTCCTCTGGCCTTTGGCAAATCAGGCCAGAATCCCGTTGTCTCTTGCGCCTCTGAAACCATATTAGCCGCGTCACGACAAGAGAAACTGTTGCGTCAAAGGGTCGCCGTCTGACCCGGATCAATGACCTTTCACAGGAATGCCCCCGATGACCGATGCCCCCTTCCGCCCCTTCGAAGCCCATCTTGACGAAGCCGAGGCGCTGTCGGTGCTGCGAAGCGCCACGGCGGGGGCCGACGATGGCGAGTTGTTCCTTGAACGCCGCCGCTCCGAGGCGATCGTTCTGGACGATGGCCGCATCCGAACCGCCAGCTATGATGCCTCCGAAGGGTTCGGCCTGCGCGCGGTGAAGGGCGAGGTTGCGGGCTATGCCCATGCCACTGAAATCTCGATCAACGCGATGCGCCGCGCCGCCGAGACCACCCGTCTGGCGGTGGGCGACGGCGGCGCGGTTCTGGCACCGGCCCCGCGCGGCACCAACATCAAGCTGTACGGCGATCAGGACCCGATGGCGGACGCGGCCTTTGCGGTGAAGATCGACCTGCTGAAGGAAATCGACGCCTATGCCCGGGCGCTTGATCCGCGTGTCGTGCAGGTGTCTGCCACGATCAACGCCGGTCTGCAGGAAATCGAGATCCTGCGCCCCGAAGGTCTGCGTTTTACCGATGTGCGGCCGATGGCGCGGATGAATGTCTCGGTGATTGTCGAGCAGGGCGGCCGCCGCGAACAGGGCGGCACCGGGGGCGGCGGGCGTTACGGTCTGGCCCGCCTGATGGCGCGCAACCATTGGCAACCAATGCTGCACGAGGCCCTGCGCATCGCTCTTGTCAATCTGGACGCGGTTGCGGCCCCGGCGGGTGTCATGGATGTCGTGCTTGGCCCCGGCTGGCCCGGCATCCTGCTGCACGAGGCCATCGGTCACGGGCTGGAGGGCGATTTCAACCGCAAGAAAACCAGCGCCTTCGCCGGTCTTCTGGGCCAACGCATTGCGGCGCGCGGCGTCACGGTGCTGGACGATGGCACGATCCCGGACCGTCGCGGCTCGATCTCGGTCGATGACGAAGGGACGGCCTCGGCGCGCAACGTGCTGATCGACGACGGCATTCTGGTCGGTTATATGCAGGACCGCCAGAATGCCCGCCTGATGGGCGTGGCCCCCACCGGCAACGGACGGCGCGAAAGCTTTGCGCATATCCCGATGCCGCGCATGACCAACACCTACATGCTGGGCGGCCGCGACGACCCGGCCGGCATCGTCGCCAGTCTGAAGGACGGCATCTATGCCGTGGGCTTTGGCGGTGGTCAGGTCGATATCACCACCGGAAAATTCGTGTTTTCCTGCACCGAAGCCTACCGGGTGCGGGGCGGCGTGGTGGGCGAGGCAGTGACCGGCGCCACCCTGATCGGAGACGGGGCGACGGCGCTGAAACAGATCCGTGCCATCGGCAACGACATGGCGCTGGACCCCGGCATCGGGTCTTGCGGCAAGGCCGGGCAATGGGTGCCGGTGGGCGTGGGCCAGCCGACGCTGATGATCGGCGGGCTGACCCTGGGCGGGTCAAAAACCTGAGCCCGGTCGGCCCAAGGGTACGGCCCGACCCCTCGCCGCGTCGCCCTCGGGTCTTGCGGCAAAGCCGGGCAAGGGGTGCCGGTGGGCCCGGGGCCAACCGACGCTGATGATCGGCGGGCTGACCCTGGGCGGGTCCAAGACCTGAGCCCGGTCGGCCCAAGGGTACGGCCCGCCCCCTCGCCGCGTCGGCATCGGTCAGCACCCTTGCGGCGTGGTGTTTTCGCGCGGTACCTGATCCGTCTGTGGCGGGGCGCAGGCCGCGGCGCGGTCCGTATGTCCCCCCCCCCGCCACGGGGTTGCGGCCCGGCCGGACGGCGCGGCGCGGCAAGGGTTCGGCCCGGGCGTGGCCATGGCCGCTTTCCCCCTGTGCCATCGGCGCCTGCCAAAGCCGGGGCCGCCCCTCTGTCGTGCGACTGCCGGATCACCTGACGCGGACATGCCCGCGTCCGGTTCATGCGCCCTATGCCAAAAGCAGGTCGCCCGCCCCGATCTGATCCTGCCAGCGGAATTCGATGATCATGTCGGTCACCGCATCGCCGTCGCCGTCGATCCGCAGCATGGTGCCGTCGAAATAGCACGAGGCCGTGCCCCCGCCGCGATAGTCCAGCGTCTCGAACACCATGCCGTCAAAGGACCGCAGGTCGATCTTGTCGACGCCGCTGTCAAAACCCTCGACCGTGTCGATGGTCGAGGTGGTCTTGCCGCTGTCGCCCGCCTTGAACACCAGCGTGTCGCGGCTTTGGGTGCTTTCCCACAGGGTGATCTGGTCGGACCCTGCCCCGCCCCAGATCGTGTCGGCGCCCTCGCCGCCCGACAGCATGTCGTTGCCGGTATCGCCCCACAGCGTATCGGTGCCCTCGCCGCCCATCACCGAGTCGGCCCCGTCATCGCCCGAGAGGCTGTCATCGCCGGCGTCGCCATAGATCGTGTCGCGGTTCGCGCCCCCCGCCAGCGTGTCGTTTTCCGACCCGCCCGAGACGACATCGTTCCCTGCGTCGCCTTTCAGATTGTCGCGGCCCTCTTCCCCATAGATCGTGTCGCCATTGCCGCCGCCAAGGGCCTTGTCGTTGCCGGTTCCGGTGCCGATCGTGTCGCGCCCCGCCCCGCCATCGGCCAGATCCTTGCCGTCGTCGCCCCACAGGGTGTCGGCCCCGTCCTCGCCATACAAGGTGTCGTCGCCCAGACCGCCGCCCGACTTGTCATTGCCCCGACCGGCCCAGACCGTGTCATTGCCGACATCGGCCCAGATGTTGTCGTTGCCGTCGTCGGCCATGAATGTTTCATTGGCGGCATCGGCAAAGATGCTGCTGTAGTCGCCGCTGCTCAATTCGTCGCTGCCCGCGCTGCCAAAGACCACGTTGACGCCGTTGACGAAGTAATTCAGCCAGCCCGCCACATCGGCCACCTCTTCGTTGGTGTTGCCGTCCTCGTTCAGATAGCGGCCATCGACGATGTCGAAACCGTAGTGAAAGATCGCGTCAGCCACGGTGTCGACAAAGCTGCGGCCCTGAAACATCAAGGAGCCGCCGTCGCTCTGCAACAGGTGAAACCCGGTCTCGGTGCCGCCTTCGTCGTCGCCATGCGCGTCCAGGAAGAACAGATAATCCGCCGGATCGCCTTGCACCGAGGCCGAGATCGCCACCATGTCCTCGGGCGTGATCATCCCGTCGTCATTGGCTCCCAAAGCGTCGATCTGGTCGCAAAGCAACTGGTCAAGGTCGGCTGTCGAATCCAGCCCGTGGTTCATCTGCGCGGTCGAGGTGCCGTCCTGCAACCCCGGATCGTTGCTGATCGCGGTGTAAAGGCTTGAAAGCGATGTCGGCATGGCAAAACTCCGGTTGCTTACGCCTTGCATCGCCAAAGAAAAGGGGCCGATCAAGGCATAGGGATGGACAGAGCGCGATTTCAGCCGGGTGAATAGCCGAACCGCAAAGTGGGCTGCGCCAAAGGAGCGCCCCCTGACCGCTCAAACCCACCATAAACCGGCGCGTCCGACAACCCTTGCGGACAGGCCCCAGCGGCTCTTCGCCTTTTTCGCGAGTTTGCGCGGCGCAAATCCGCCCAAGGCGCCTGACACCGGCTTATTCGGCCTTCGGTCAGCGAAAGACCGCCGAAGTTTCCTCCGCAGGCGCCGGTCACTCTGGCAAATCCGGTGGCCTAACGCCCCGGAAACTTGCCCTTCAGCGCGTCGGCAAAGGCATTGCCGCCCTGCGGCTCGGCCCGGGGGGCCGCCTGCATCGGGCCGCGCGCCGGCTTGGACGGGGCCTCGCGCCCTGCCGCCTGTTCGCGCGCCGAAGTGCCGCCATCGGTTTTCATCGTCAACCCGATGCGCTTGCGGGCGACGTCAATCTCGACCACCCGAACCTTGACCACATCGCCCGCCTTGACCACGGCATGGGGGTCCTTGACGAAGCTGTCGGACAGTTGGCTGACATGAACCAGCCCGTCCTGATGCACGCCGATATCTACGAAGGCGCCGAAGGCCGCGACGTTGGTGACGGTGCCTTCCAGAACCATGCCCGGTTTCAGGTCCTTGATCTCGTTCACCCCCTCGGCAAAGGCTGCGGTCCTGAAGCTGGGGCGCGGGTCGCGGCCGGGCTTTTCCAGTTCGGCCAGAATATCCCTGACCGTCGGCAGGCCGAAGGTCGCATCGACAAAACCGCGCGGGTCCAGCGCCTTAAGGGCGGCGGGGTCGGCCATCAGGGCGCGGATGTCGCGCCCGCAGGCCGCCACGATCCGGCGCGCCAGATCATAGGCTTCGGGATGGACCGACGAGGCGTCCAGCGGCTCCTTTCCCCCCGAGATTCGCAGGAACCCCGCCGCCTGTTCAAAGGCCTTGGGGCCCAGACGCGCGACCTTCAACAGATCCCGCCTTGTGCCAAAGGGCCCGTTGGCGTCGCGGTGCGCCACGATCGCCTCGGCCAGCCCCGGCCCCACGCCCGAAACCCGCGCAAGCAAGGGCGCCGAAGCGGTGTTCAGATCAACCCCGACATGGTTCACCGCATCTTCGACCACCGCCTCAAGGCTGCGCCCCAGTCGCGCCTGATCGACGTCGTGCTGATACTGGCCAACGCCGATCGCCTTCGGTTCGATCTTCACCAGTTCGGCCAAGGGGTCCTGAAGTCTCCGCGCAATCGACACGGCCCCCCGGATCGACACGTCCAGATCGGGAAATTCGCGCGCCGCCAGTTCCGAGGCCGAATAGACCGAGGCCCCGGCTTCGCTGACGATGACCTTGACCGGCTTGTCCGCCCCCGGCAGCAGCGCCAGAAGGTCAGCCACCATCTTTTCGGTCTCGCGGCTGGCGGTGCCGTTGCCGATGGCGATCAGCCGGACCCCGTATTTGGCAATGGCCTGCGCGACGGCAACTTGCGCGCCACGCAGATCGTTCCTGGGCTGGAACGGATAGACCGTGTCGTGGCCCACCACCTTGCCCGTGGCGTCGATCACCGCCAGCTTCACGCCGGTCCTGATCCCCGGGTCCAGCCCCATCGTCGCCCGCCCCCCCGCCGGAGCCGCGAGCAGCAAGGCCTTGAGATTGCGCGCGAAAACGCTGATCGCCTCGGCATCGGCCCGCTCGCGCAACTCTCCCATCAGGTCCAGCGTCAACGAGGTTTTCAGCTTGATCCGAAAGGCCCAGGCCGCCGCCTCTCGCAGCCACTCATCCCCCGGGCCCCGGCCGCTTGCGTTCAGGACCGCACCACAAGCCCGCTCGGACGGGCTTGTCCCGCGCGGCGCGTCGGGGTCCACCGCCAGATCCAGCGTCAGGAATCCCTCATTCTGGCCGCGCAGCATGGCCAGAACCCGGTGACTGGGGGCGCTGGCCCAGGGTTCGTCATGGGCAAAGTAGTCGGAAAACTTGGCGCCTTCGGTTTCCTTGCCTGCCACGCCCTTGCAGGCCAGCCGCCCGACCTGTTTCATCTGCGCGCGCAGACGGCCCAGAAGCTCGGCATTTTCGGCCAGCCCCTCGGCCAGAATGTCGCGCGCGCCTTCCAGCGCGGCCTTGGTATCGGGGACGGCATCGGTCACATAACCGCGCGCCAGATGGGCCGGGTCCGCCATGCGGTCGGCCAGAATGGCGTCGTACAGGGGCTGCAGCCCGTTTTCGCGCGCAATCATCGCCTTGGTGCGGCGTTTCGGCTTGAAGGGCAGATAGATGTCCTCCAGTTCCGCCTTTGTCACCGCCCGCCCGATGGCCAGCGCCAGCGCGTCAGTCATCTTGCCCTGATCGGTGATCGAGCCCGCAATCGCCCCCCGCCGCGCCTCCATCTCGCGCAGATAGGTCAGCCGTTCGGACAGGGTGCGCAACTGGGTGTCGTCCAGGCCCCCCGTCACCTCCTTGCGATAGCGCGCGATGAAGGGCACCGTCGCCCCGCCATCCAGCAGGGCCACCGCCGAGGCGACCTGCGCCGGCGAGGCGGCGATTTCGGTGGCAATCTGACGGGCAATGCGGGCCCCGGCGACATCGGTCATGCGAATCCTCATGGCAAAGCGGATCACGACCATAGGCGCGGGGGGGGCGAAGGCCAAGAGCCGCCTGCGATACCGGCCTGAATTCAAGGGGATGGTGGTACCACGTCCCCGGCTCGAACGGGGGACCCCTAGATCCACAATCT
>JANMJC010000573.1:0-3017 GCA_031371185.1 Paracoccaceae bacterium
GCGGGCCCTTTTGCTCCAGCAGGTTGCGGGTGCCCATCGACGGTTCGCCCACTGGCTTTGGTGGCTTGGGCTGCCGTGCCTCGGCATGAGGTTTGTTGCGGCCTGCCGTTTCGGGGTGCCCGTTCACCGTGATGTCCGCGATATAGATCAACAGCTTGGTTGCCCGGTCGCGGCGTTTCTTGAAGGCGAAGAGCGCGGGCGTCGTGTCGATGAACTTGGTGGTATAGGTGTCGTCCAGAAAAGTCGGGTGTTGCAGAAGGTTGATGACAAACTCGATGTTGGTCGCCACGCCGCGAATGCGAAACTCGCGCAGGGCACGATCCATGCGCGCGATTGCCTTTTCGGGGGTCTGGGCATGGGCCGTCACCTTGACCAGCAGACTGTCGTAATACCGCGTGATCACGCCGCCCGCATAGGCCGTGCCGCCATCCAGCCGAATGCCGTTGCCGGTGGCCGAGCGATAGGCCGTCAACCGCCCGTAATCGGGGATGAAATTGTTCAAGGGGTCTTCGGTGGTGACGCGGCACTGCAAGGCGTGGCCGTTCAGCCGCACCTCGGACTGGCTGGCAACCCCCGTCGCCTCGGCCAGGGTCTTGCCTTCTTCGATCAGGATCTGCGCCTGCACGATGTCGATGCCCGTGACCTCTTCGGTGACGGTGTGTTCGACCTGCACGCGCGGGTTCACTTCGATGAAATAGAACTTGCCGTCGTCCATATCCATCAGGAATTCGACGGTGCCAGCGCATTCGTAATTCACATGGGCGCAGATCTTGCGGCCCATCTCGCAAACTTCGGCGCGCTGCGCGTCGGTCAGATAGGGGGCGGGCGCACGCTCCACCACCTTCTGGTTGCGGCGCTGCACGGTGCAGTCACGCTCCCACAGGTGATAGATGTTGCCCATCTTGTCGCCCAGGATCTGCACCTCGACGTGGCGCGCGCGCAGGATCATCTTTTCCAGATAGCCCTCGCCGTTGCCAAAGGCGGCCTCGGCCTCGCGCCGGCCCTCGCGCACTTTCAACTCCAACTCGTCCTCGTTGGCGATCGGACGCATGCCGCGCCCGCCGCCGCCCCAGGACGCCTTCAGCATCAGGGGATAGCCGACCTCGGCCGCCTGACGTTTGACCAGCGCCATGTCATCGCCCAGCACCTCGGTCGCCGTTATCACCGCCACCCCCCCCGCCATCGCCACCCGACGCGCCGACCCCTTGCCGCCAAGCGCGGGCTTGGTTTCGGCGCGCGGCCCGATGAAGGTGATGCCCGCCTGATCGCAAGCTTCGACGAAATCGGGGTTTTCCGACAAAAGGCCATAGCCGGGATGCACCGCATCCGCGCCCGCCATCTTGGCGACGCGGATGATTTCGGGGATCGACAGATAGGCGCCCACCGGCGACAGGCCGGTGCCGATCAGATAGGCCTCGTCCGCCTTGAAGCGGTGCAGCGACAGCTTGTCTTCCTCGGCATAGACGGCGACGGTCTTCTTGCCCATCTCATTGGCCGCGCGCATCACCCGGATGGCGATCTCGCCCCGGTTGGCGATCAGGATTTTCTTGAATTCGGGCATCGGGCGGCTCTCCTGAGTGCGGCAGGGTCGGCAGGGTGTGGCGGGCCCACCTTACGATTGCTGCAACGCAGCGCAAGGGCCGGCAAAGCCCCCTGCAAGGTTTTTGTGACGGGCAAGGCGCCCGTGCCGGGGTGTTTCAGGTGCAACGGGTTTCCGCCCAAAGGCCGCCGCTCCGCGTCAGGGCAGGGCCCGGCGCGGCGGGATGGGCAGGACGTGGAGGGGGGCCGGGCTATTCGCCCTTGGGCACCATCCGGTTGGCCAGCGGAATCTCTTTCAGCATCAGGGCGGCCGCAAAGCCGCAAAGCGCCAGAACCAGCACGATCCAATAGATCGGCAGAACGGCATTGGCGATGGCCTCGCCGACCCTGACCTGCAATTCGGGCGGCAGGGCGGCCAGACTTTGCGGGCCGATGCGTTCGGCACTCAGCGCCTCGGCACCCGCCCCCAGGCCGGCCGCAAGGCGCGACGCGAACAAGGACCCGAACACCGCCACCGCCAGCGATCCCCCGATCTGACGAAACATCACCCCCGCCGCCGTGGCCGTCCCCAGTTGCGGACGCGGGACCGCGTTCTGCACCGCCGTCGTCACAACCGGAAAAATGCACCCCATGCCAAGGCCGAACACGAAAAGCGCCGCGCAGAAGTGGATCAGGCTGGACCCGGCATCCAGAAAGGTCATCAGGAACGCGCCCAAGGCGATCAACGAGGTCCCGACCAGCGGCAGGATCTTGTAGCGCCCGGTGCGCCCCATGTAGATGCCCGCCACGGTCGAGGTTGCCAGGATGCCCAGTGTCAGCGGGATCAGAAGAAAGCCCGAATTGGTCGGCGTCTGGCCTTTCGAGATTTGCAGGTACAGGGGCAGGAAAGTCAGCGCGCCCAGCATGCCCGCCCCGGTGACAAACCCGATGATCGAGGTCACGGTGAACACGTTGCCCTTGAACAGGTCCAGCGGCAGAACCGGCTCGACCGCGCGGGATTCGACCCACAGGAACAGGGCCGTGGATACCGGCACCAGCGCGATCAGCGCCAGGGCCTGCGGCGAGGACCAGGCCAGCGTCGTGCCGCCAAGTGCGGATACCAGCGTCAAAGACCCGAGCGCCACGGTCAAAAGCGCTGCTCCGGCCCAGTCGATCTTGTGGCTGACCCGCTCGGGGTGGGCCGCAAAGGAATAGGCAAAGCCCGCAACCGCGATCGCGCCCAAGGGGATGTTGATGAAAAAGATCCAGTGCCAGCTGAACTGTTCGACGAACCAGCCGCCTATCAGCGGCCCGATCACCGACGAGGTGCCAAAGACCGCCGCCAGAACGCCCTGCACCTTGCCACGCTGTTTGGGCGGAATGACATCGCCCACAACCGACAAGGCCAGCACGAACAACCCGCCGCCGCCCAGCCCCTGCACCGCGCGCGACAGGATGAGAAAGGTCATCGACCCGGCAAAGCCGCACATCAAGGATCC
>JANMJC010000574.1:0-7195 GCA_031371185.1 Paracoccaceae bacterium
GGGCTGTGGCGGGGTGGGCGGAGCGGGGCATCGGGGCGGGGGATGATTGTGGCGTTTGAGATCGGGGGCAGCCGGATCCGGGCTGTGGCAGGGTGGGCGGAGCGGGGCTTGGGGGCGGGGCGATGATTGTGGCGTTTGAGATCGGGGGCAGCCGGATCCGGGCGGCGGCGGGTGGCGTGTCCCTGGGAGAGGCGGCGACTCCGGCCAGCTTTGACGCCTTTGTTGCGGCGCTGGCGGGGTTTTGTGGGCAGGTCTTGTCGCCGATTTCCGGCGTGGCGATTTCCATCGCGGGGGTGGTGGACCGCGACACGGGGCGGATCACGGTGGCGAATATTCCCTGTCTGGACGGGCGGGTTCTGGCGCGGGAGTTGCAGGCGGCGCTTGGACTGCCGGTGCTGGTTCTGAACGACGCCGATTGCCTTGCACTGGCCGAAGCGGTGGCAGGGGCGGGGCGCGACCGGCGCGTGGTGTTCGGGGTGATCCTTGGCACCGGGGTGGGAGGCGGGCTGGTGATAGACGGGCGGGTGCACGAAGGGGCGGGCGGTTTTGCCGGGGAATGGGGGCATGGGCCGGTGGTGCAGTCGCCGTTGCTGCCCTGCGGCTGCGGACAGACGGGCTGTCTGGACACCATTGGCGGCGCGCGCGGGCTGGAGCGGCTGCATCTGGCGCTGACGGGAGAGGTTCTGGAAGTGCGCGAGATCGTGGCCGGGCGCGAAGCGACGGTGCAACGCTGGCTGGAGATTGTGGGCGGGGTTCTGGCCATGGTGGTGAATGTGGTGGGCGCCGATGTGGTGCCGGTGGGCGGCGGCCTGTCCAACGACACCGGGTTGATTGCGCGGCTGGACGGGGCGGTGCGGGCGCGGATGCTGCGCCGGATGCAGGGCGCGCTGGTGGTGCCGGCGGAATGCGGGCCGGATGCCGGGCTGATCGGCGCGGCGGCAGCGGGCCTCGCGGCCTTTGGATAAGGCAGGTCGGGGGCCTTGCGGGCCTTGTTGGGCGTCGGTCCGGGAGGCGGGCAGGCAGATGCCGTTGGAAGGCCGCCGTCAAAGGCGCTTCCCGAAAAGGAAATCTCAAATGATCGGATACCCATGACCGGTGGGGCCCGCACTCTTCGGGGTCTCCTGTCGGGGCACCCGCAGAGGTCGCGGACCGGGGTTCCAGACCGGAGAAGGGGGGCACAAGTTCGGGCGCCATACTGATCCATATCAGCATGGGCAGCCTTGAAAGAGGGCAGAAGGGCGTCACAGAACCCGGGGCCGCTGCCTTGGGCCGATGCGGATGCCGGCACCACGGGCCCCGCTTTCGGCCTGACCGGCCCAGACCGCCACCGAACCAAAGGATCCCAGATATGCCTCTTACGAACCTCGTCGTAACCCTGATCGTCGTCGGCGTCCTGCTTTGGCTGGTCAACACCTACATTCCGATGGACCGCAAGATCAAATCCATCCTGAACGCCGTGATCGTCATCGCCGTCGTGTTGTGGCTGCTGCGCGGCTTCGGGTTGCTTGGCGATCTGAATGCGATCACGATCGGGGGCTGACCGGGTCTTGTCTGCGGCACTTTCGGGCCCGGTCACCCTGGCAAGCCTTGGACCGACACTGGATGTTCTGAACGGGCTGCCCCAGGCGGCCGAGGTCGATCTATCGGCGGTCACCGTATTGGACACCGCCGGCGCGTGGAGCCTTGTGCGGTCTGGTGTGCGGGTGACCGGCGCCAGCCCGGCGCAACAGCTTTTGCTGGACACCGTGGCCACCGCAATGCCGTCCCCGCGCAAGACCTGGCGGCGAAAGATGCATCATCGCGCGGGCGACGAGTTGGCTGTGGTCGGCCTTGCGGTCAGCGGGGTTCTGGCGGGCATCGCGCAGTCGTTGGGCTACATGGGGCTGATCGTGGCGCGGCTGGGGGCAACCGTTCTGCACCCCGGGCGGCTGCGTCTGACGGCCCTGGTGCATCACATGCAGCAGGCCGGGTTGAACGCGGTGCCCATCGTGGCGCTGATGGGGTTCCTGATCGGCATCGTGCTGGCCTTTCAGGGCGCGACCCAGCTTCGGCAGTTCGGCGCCGAGATTTTCGTCGTGGACCTGATCTCGATCTCGATCCTGCGCGAGTTGGGAATTCTGCTGACCGCGATCATCGTGGCCGGGCGGTCTGCTTCGGCCTTCACGGCGGCCATCGGGTCGATGAAGATGCGCGAAGAGATCGACGCGATGCGGGTGCTGGGGCTGGAACCGGTGGACCTTCTGGTGCTGCCGCGTTTGCTGGCGCTGGTGATCTGGTTGCCGATCCTTGGCTTCGTTGCCGACATTGCGGGACTTCTGGGCGGCTGTCTGATGGCCTGGATCGAACTTGGCATCTCGCCGCGGCTGTTTCTGGTGCAGCTTCTGGCCGATACCGGCGTCGATCAATTGCTGGTCGGTCTGTCCAAGGCGCCGGTGTTTGCGGTCATCATCGCGGTTGTGGGCTGCCATCAGGGCATGCTGGTGGGCGGTGACGCGGAATCGCTTGGCCACCGAACCTCGCGGTCGGTGGTCGTCGCGATCTTTCTGGTGATCGTCATGGACGCGCTTTTTTCGGTCTTTTTCGCGCTGTGGGGGGTGTGATGGCGCAAGAGTCGGTGATTTCCATTCGGGGTCTGGTCAACCGGTTTGGCAAGACCGTGGTGCATGACGGCCTGTCGCTGGATGTGCGGCGCGGCGAGGTGCTGGGGGTGGTCGGGGCTTCGGGTTCGGGCAAATCGGTGTTGTTGCGCAGCATCGTCGGCCTGCAAAGCCCGGCGGCGGGCGAGATCACCGTTCTGGGCACACAGGTGCTGGGGCCTGGGGCCGATCTGAAAGCCGTCGATCAGCGGTGGGGTGTGATGTTTCAGGATGGTGCGCTGTTTTCCTCGTTGACCGTGCGCGAAAATGTCGAGGCGCCGATGCGCGAAAAGCTGCGGCTGGACGCGGCCACCCGGGTGGCGCTGGCCGATCTGCGCATCGCGATGGTGGGGCTGGCGCCCACGGCGGGCGATCTTTACCCCTCGGAGCTGTCGGGCGGCATGCGCAAGCGCGCAGGGCTGGCCCGAGCCCTGTCGCTTGACCCCGAAATCCTGTTCCTTGATGAACCGACAGCCGGACTTGACCCGATCGGTGCCTCGGAATTCGACACCCTCATCCGGTCCTTGCAAAAGGCCCTGGGGCTGACCGTGTTTCTGGTCACCCATGATCTTGACACGCTGATTGCCACCTGCGACCGGATTGCCGTGCTGTCGCAGCGCCGAGTGCTGGTCATTGGCACCATGGAGGAGATGCGGGCCGTCGAGGACCCTTGGGTTCATGCCTATTTCCACGGGCCGCGCGCCCATGCGGCGCAAGAGGCGGTGTGATGGAAACCCGCGCTCGCTTTGTTCTGATCGGGCTTGTCACCCTTCTTGGCTTTCTGGCGGCGATGGGGTTCGTCCTGTGGCTGGCCAAGGTCGAGATCGACCGGACCTATGCGCAGTATGACATCGTCTTTGATACTGTCGCGGGATTGGGTCAGGCCGGTGCGGTGCGCTATAACGGCGTTGACGTGGGCCGGGTTCTGACCATCGCGCTGGACCGCACCGACCCGTCGAAAGTGCGCGTTCGGATCGAGATTTTCGCCAGCACCCCGGTGCGCGAAGACACCGTGGCCACGCTGGCCTCGCAGGGGGTGACCGGGGTTTCCTTCGTGTCGCTGGAAGGCGGCAGCGCCGAGGCTGCGCGTCTGGTGACGATCCCCCCGGCCGAAGTGCCGGTGATCACCTCGGAAAACTCGGTCGTGCAGGACCTGATGGGCGACGCGCCCGACCTTCTGGCGCAGTCGATTGCCCTGATCGCCGAGGTTCGCACCTTTGTGACGCCGGAAAATCAGGAAGCGGTGGCCGCCATCCTGCAAGACCTGAAATCCGCCTCTGGCCGGATCGACGCTCTGGCCACCCGGGCCGAAGCGACCTTGAAGGCGGCCGAGACGACCCTGGCGCGGCTGGACGACAGTCTGGGCCATGCCGACGATCTGATGACCGGCGATCTTTCCGCGATGGTCAAGGATGCGGCGTCGGCGGTGGACCGGGCGGAAAAGGCCATGGCGGGGCTGCAGGCCTTTGCCCAAGGCGACCTGCCGCAGGTCACCGGGCAGGTCGGCCGCCTGATGGGCGATGCGCAGGGCATGGTCGCCTCGGTCGATGCCCTTGTCCGTCAGATCGCCAGCGACCCCGGCCGCTTTCTGCTGGGCAATCAAACCCCCGAGTACAGGAATTGATCATGGCAAATCTGCTTCGCCCCCTGCTGGTTCTTGTGTCCCTTGCCCTGCTGTCGGGCTGCGGCGCCCTGTCCGCCGCTTCAAGCGCCAGCGACCCCCTGGACACCTACACCCTGACGCCACTGGCCGCCGTGCAGAACCCGCCGCCGGGCCGTCTGCATCTTGTGGTCGAACTGCCCTCGTCGGGCGGCGCGCTGGCGACCGACCGCATCCTGATCAAGCCGACATCGGTGCAGGCGCAGTATCTGCCCGATGCGCGCTGGTCCGATCCGGCGCCGGCTCTGGTTCAATCGCTGATGGTCGCATCCTTGCTGAACCGGGGCGGCCTGCGGCTGGTCGGGCGCACGGGTGCGGGGTTGATGCCCGATTACACGTTGATGACCGAAGTGCAGGAATTTCAGGCCGAGGTCACCGCAGCGGGATCCACGCAGGTCCAGATCACCCTGCGCATGACCCTGATACGCGAATCTGACCGGTCCATCGCCGCTACCCGCCAGTTCGCGGCGACTGCCGCCAGCAGCTCCGACGCCACCCTGTCGCTGGTCGAGGCCTTTGACCGCGCGATGCAGGCCGTGCTGGCCGAGGCTGTCCCTTGGGTCAACGCCACGATCTGAAGGGCGGTGGAACGCGGCTGACACGTCTGACCGAGAGGGCCGCCAGTTCTTCCCTGGCGGGATCATACCGCCGCCCGGTCGAAGCGGCAGTGCCAAAGGGACGGCGGCTATCGTACCGTTGCCGCCCTCCGGCTGCGCCGCCGGTCGCATCAGGGCAAGGTCGACCCCGGACTTTGGCCCGGCACTTTTATCAACGCGCAAGGGCGCAGGACGTGACGGCCGCCGAAGGGTATCGGCGGCCGTCGCTTTTCTTACTTCATCAGGTCAGCGACCGGGATCGGGGCCGAGATCGTCCAGCTGTCAACCACGGCGGGTTTGCCGGCATTGGTCTCGACGATCAGGTATTTTGCCGAATTCTGGTGGTGCAGTTCCGAGGTGAAGGTGCGCGGGCCAAACAGCGTCGGCTCGGCGTTCATCTTTTCCAGTTCCGCCACGACTGCGGCGGTTTCCGTGGTTCCAGCACGCTCGACCGCCTTGGCCCAGACGTCGATCATCACATAGCCGGGATAGACGTATTGCGTCGAAGGATCGCCCCCGGTTGCCGCCTTGTAGGTGGCGTTGAAGGCGGTGACATCGGGGTTCGGATCGTCGCCATAGATCGAGCCCTGCACCGGCACGAAGAAGTTCGACAGATCCGGCACGGCGGACAGCCAGTATGACCCGTCAACGCCTGATCCGTTCAGGATCATCGAATTGATCCCGGCGGCGCGGATCTGCTTGATGGCCGAAACCGCCCCCGGCATCATCGTGCACAACATGATCGCATCAGGCTCGGCGGGCAGCGATTTGATCCGGGTGATCTGGGCCGCAATCGAGGCGTCTTCGTTCTTGAAGGTGTCCTCGCCCACCAAAGACGCGCCGTCCAGCTTGGGCAGCATGTAGTCGAACCCGTCGCAGATGCCCTTGTTGTACTCGGTCCAGGTGTCCAGCAGGCGATAGAAGGTACGGGCGTTCTTCTTGTTGTACGACCATTCCGCCATGGTCGCCCCCTGCACGGCGGCCAGCACCGAAGCCGAGAACGAATTCGGGCCGACGCCCTGAATGCCCGCCTTGATCGATTCCGCGCAAAGGAAGAACGAGATCTTGCCCGAGCTTTCGGCGGCAAGGGCGGCGGGCGCCCCGAAGTCGTAGTCGCAAGACACCACCACCATGTCGGCACCGGCGTCCAGCACGGTCAGACCGGCCTTGGCCCCCTCGGCGCGATCGGTCTTGGTATCGGCATTGACGACTTCGATCTGCTTGCCCAGAAGGCCACCGGCGGCGTTGATCTCGCCGATGCGGATCATGGCGGCGTCTTGCGCGGGCTTGTCATAGGCCTGCATGAAGCCGGATTCGGCAGTAGCAAAACCGACGATGATCTTGTCGTCATCGGCAAGAGCCGGCGTCGCCAGGGCCGTGCAGGACAAAAGGGCGAGCGTAAGTTTCGAGAGAGACTTCATTTGGTTGCTCCTTGTTGGGTGGGCATGGTGCCGGGCATGTCGCCCGGGTTCTCGGGTCTGGCGCGGGGCCAGGTGAGCTCGGAATTGGCCATGATGCCCGAGGGGCGGCGCGCGAGGATCACGATCATCACGATGCCAAGCGTGATCTCTTGCAGCCCGTTGGGAATGGCGAAATTGGTGGCGCCAATGGTCACGCCGGCTTCCAGCCAGCGCAGGGCCTGGATCAGGCCGGACAGGATCACGACGCCCAGAACGGCGCCCGACAGGCTGCCGATGCCGCCGACGACCAGCATCGACAGGGTGGTGAAGGTCAGCGTCAGATAGAAGGTGTCCGGGGTGACGACACCGATGGAATGGGCAAACAACGCGCCGCCCATGCCCATCACGGCGCCTGATATCACAAAGGCGATCAGTCGTTCGCGCGGAATATCAATGCCCGAGGCGGCGGCCGCCGTGGGCTCGTCCCGGGCGGCGCGCAGGGCCAGTCCCGCGCGGGAAATCGCATGGCCCCAGGCGACGAACACGGCCAGAATGGCTGCGATCAAATAGGGCCAGATGCTGCGGATGATCGGGATGCCGACCACCGACGAGGTGGCGGCGGTCACCGATTCCCAGTTTGAATAGACCGTGTTGATCATCGCCAGCATGGCAAAGGTTGCGATGGATGCCGCAATGCCCGACAGCCGCATCAGGATCTTGCCGAACAGCGCGGCCCAGACGGCGGCCCAAAGGGCGGCGAACAGTGCCCCCGCCCAGAAGGGCAGTTGCGTCTGCATCAACCAGTCGGGCAGGCCGGGCAGCAGGGTTTGCTTCATCATCGGCGGCATGGTCAGCCAGGCGGCGGAATAGCCGCCAAGGCAGGTAAAGCCGGTATGGCCAAAG
>JANMJC010000593.1:0-2394 GCA_031371185.1 Paracoccaceae bacterium
CCCCCGGAGGGTTCGACCTTTGCCCAGATCGGGGGGGGTCGCAGAGTGTGGACCCCGGCTTTGGCTTGCGCTATCAGGCGGGGGTTCACCCAAGGAGAGCCCCATGTCCGGCCATGAAATCGCGCAACCCATGACCTCCTCGCGTTCGGGGCCGTTGACGGGCACGGCCCTGGTGCCCGGCGACAAGTCGATTTCGCACCGCGCGTTGATCTTTGGCGCGATGGCCGTCGGGCAGACCCGGGTGACGGGCTTGCTCGAGGGGCAGGATGTGCTGGACACGGCATCGGCAATGCGGGCCTTTGGCGCGACGGTGGCGCGCCATGGTCTGGGCGAGTGGACGGTGGACGGCGTGGGAGTGGGCGGGTTCACCGAGCCGGCCGAAGTGATCGATTGCGGCAATTCGGGCACCGGGGTGCGTCTGATCATGGGAACCATGGCCACGACTGCAATGACCGCGACCTTCACGGGCGACGCAAGTCTGCGCAAGCGCCCGATGGGGCGGGTGACCGACCCGTTGTCGTTGTTCGGCACCCAAGCCTATGGCCGCAAGGGCGGGCGACTGCCGATGACGGTGGTGGGCGCGGCGAACCCGAAGCCGGTGCGCTATGCCCTGCCGGTGGCAAGCGCTCAGGTGAAATCGGCGGTGCTTCTGGCGGGTCTGAACGCGCCGGGCGAAACCGTGGTGATCGAGCGCGAACCGACGCGCGACCATTCGGAGCGGATGCTGGTGGGCTTTGGCGCGCAGCTGCAGGTCGACAAGACCGCCGAGGGTCATGTGATCACCCTGCAGGGGCGGCCCCAGTTGCGGGCGCAAAGCGTGGCGGTGCCGCGCGACCCGTCAAGTGCCGCCTTTCCGGTTTGCGCGGCGCTGATCGTCGAAGGCTCGGACATTCTGGTGCCGGGGGTCAGCCAGAACCTGACCCGCAACGGATTGTACATCACTCTGGTCGAAATGGGGGCCGAGATCGACTTTGTGAACCCGCGCACCGAAGGCGGCGAGCCGGTGGCCGACCTGCGGGTGCGCTTCAGCGGCGCGATGACGGGGGTCGAGGTGCCGCCCGAGCGCGCGCCCTCGATGATCGACGAATACCCCATTCTGGCGGTTGTCGCCTGTTTTGCCACCGGCCGCACCGTCATGCGGGGGGTCAAGGAACTGCGTGTCAAGGAAAGCGACCGGATCGACGCGATGGCGCGCGGGCTTGAGGCTTGCGGCATGCGCATTGAAGAGGATGAGGACACGCTGACCGTGCAGGGCCGGGGCCCGGGCGGCATGCCGGGCGGGGCGACCTGCGCCACCCATCTGGACCACCGCATTGCGATGTCGTTTCTGGTGGCGGGGATGGCAGCGCGGCAGCCGGTCTCGGTCGATGATGCCAGCCCGATCGTGACCTCTTTCCCGATCTTCGAAGGGTTGATGACCGGCCTCGGGGCCACTCTGCGGCGCGGTTGACCAAAGGCCGTCAGCCGTGTTTGTCTTTGCCACAGGGAAAGACCTTGATGGATATCGCAAAAATCTGGGACGAGGCGGCGGCAGGTGCCTATGACACCCCCGGGACCGGCATGTTCGCGCCCGAGGTTCTGACCCCTGTGGTCGATGCCCTGGCGGCTTTGGCGGGCCGGGGCCGGGGCCGGGCGCTGGAATTCGCGATCGGCACCGGGCGGGTGGCTTTGCCGCTTCGCGACAGGGGGGTTGCGGTCAGCGGGATCGAGATTTCCCCGGCCATGCTGGCCCGGTTGCGCAGCAAAGTCTCGGCGGCCGACATGCCGGTGGTGCTGGGAGATATGGCGACCGCCTGCGTGCCGGGCGAATTCGCGCTGGTCTTTCTGGTGTTCAACGGCATTTCGAACCTGCTGACCCAAGCCGAGCAGGTCGCGGTCTTTCGCAATGCCGCGCGGCATCTGGGGCCGGGGGGGCGTTTTGTGATCGAACTTTGGGTTCCTGCCCTGCCACATCCGGCAGGCCCTTCGGCTTTGGTCGGGACGGCGCGGGCGGACTATGTGCAGTTGGATGCACATGATGTTGTGGCCCAAACCGTGGTGTCGCATCACTTCCGGATGGATGGCAGCCCGATGGCGCAGGTGTTCCGCACGCCGCACCGCTATGTCTGGCCGTCGGAACTGGACCTGATGGGGCAGTTGGCGGGGTTCGGGCTGGAACGGCGTCACGCGGATTGGGAGGGCACACCCTTTACCGGGGCCTCGGCGCAGCATGTGTCGGTGTACCGGAAATTGTAGTGCCGGACGTCTGGGGTGCCCAAGGGGGCGGGGATAGGATGCGACCGATCTGGATTGTGCCGCTGGCCGCAGCACTTGCCTATGGACTGCTGATCTTCTGGTTGGGCCCGATGGTCGATGCAGGGGGGGGAAGACGCCGTTCGACCTGCGCGCGGGCGG
>JANMJC010000605.1:0-2944 GCA_031371185.1 Paracoccaceae bacterium
TTCGCGGCGGTCCGGTAAACCGGGGCCCCGGTCAGACGTTGACGCTGTCTTTCAGCGACTTTGCGATGGTGAACTTCACCTGCTTGTCGGCGGCCTTGGTCATCACGTCGCCGGTGGCGGGATTGCGAACCTGACGTTCGGGGCGGGCGCGGCACGCAACCTTGCCCAGACCCGGCAGGGTCACGGTGCCGCCATTGGCCACTTCGCGCGACACGACAGCCGCGACGGCATCCAATGCGTTGGATGCGGTTTTCTTGTCCGAACCCATGGCTTCTGCCAGCGCGGCCACAAGCTGCGTCTTGGTCATCGGTTTCGACATGTTCTATCCCCTTGGTCTGGCCACATTGGGCGGATTGTCTGGGCCTCGTTCGGGCCTGCGCCCTTCGCTAAACAAGGGATTTTGCCCAAGCGCAAGCGTTTTTTCGGCAGGCCACGCCGGAATGCCGCGAGTTTCACAAAAACGCGGTCTCTTCAAAGCTGCGCAACTTGCGCGAGTGGATGCGCTCGATCGGCATGTCGCGCAGCCGCTCCATCGCGCGGATGCCGATTTGCAGATGCCGCGAGACCTGGGTCTTGTAGAAATCCGACGCCATGCCCGGCAGTTTCAACTCGCCATGCAGCGGCTTGTCGGACACGCACAAGAGGGTGCCGTAGGGCACGCGGAACCGAAAGCCGTTGGCGGCGATGGTGGCACTTTCCATGTCCAGCGCGATGGCGCGCGACTGCGACAGCCGGCGCACCGGGCCGGACTGGTCACGCAGTTCCCAGTTGCGGTTGTCGATGGTGGCGACGGTGCCGGTGCGCATGATGCGCTTCAACTCGTAGCCTTCAAGCTGCGTCACATCGGCGACCGCCTCTTGCAGGGCGATCTGAATTTCGGCCAGCGCCGGAATCGGCACCCAGACCGGCAGGTCGTCGTCCAGCACATGATCTTCGCGCAGATAGGCATGGGCCAGACAGAAATCGCCCAGGGACTGCGAATTGCGCAGGCCCGCGCAATGGCCAACCATCAGCCAGGCATGCGGACGAAGCACCGCGATATGGTCGGTCGCGGTCTTGGCATTCGATGGGCCCACGCCGATGTTGACCAGCGTAATGCCGTTCCCGTCGGCGCGTTTCAGGTGATAGGTCGGCATCTGCGGCAGTTTCGTCGTCGGAACGATCACTCCCTGCGACGAGGTAATGCACTGGTTCCCCGTCGCGACGAATTCGGTGTAGCCGCTGACATCGTTGTCAAGCGCCGCACGGGCATAGGCCTCGAATTCATCGACGTAGAACTGATAGTTGGTGAACAGGACGTGGTTCTGAAAATGCACCGGATCGGTGGCGGTGTAGTGGCTGAGGCGCGCCAGCGAATAATCGACGCGCTGCGCGGTGAAGGGCGCCAGCGGGTAAGATCCGTCGGGGTGGTGCAGGCGGGTGCCGTTGACGATATCGTCGTTGGTGGTGGCAAGATCGGGCACATCGAAGACATCGCGGATCGAAAAATCCAGGCTGCCTTCCTGCGGCACCGAGACATCCGGTCGCCCGGCAACCGCGAAGTGAACCGGGATCGGGGTGTCAGAGGTGCCGATCTGCACGGGAACATCGTGGTTTTGCAGCAAAAGGCCAAGCTGCTGGATCAGGTAGTTGCGAAACAGGGTGGGATTGGTGATGGTCGTGGAATAGACCCCGGGCTTGGCCACATGTCCAAAGGCAAGGCGGCTGTCGATATGGACGTGACTGGTCACGGACAGGCGGATTTCGGGGTAGAAGGCGCGGATCCGGCGGGTGGGCCGGCCGTGCTTGACGACCTTGGAAAACTCGGCAATCAGAAAATCGGTGGCCTCGGCATAAAGCGCCTCAAGAGCGGCGACAGCGAGGTCCGCATCGGTGAAGAACTGCGTCGCCACAGGGGCGGGGGTCAGGTAGGAAGTCAGATCGTCTTGCATCTTTGTGTCCGTTTTTTGATCGGCCATATAAATCGAAACGGGGGCGGCGGCGCAAGTGAAGTCTTGATGAACCCGCGTGTCCTCGCGCGTCGGGCCAACGGCCCTTGCCGTTCGTCCTGCGGGCCAACATAGTTACCGCATGAACACGCTTTTGACTCTTGGTCACGGCTATTGTGCGACCGCGCTCGCCCCCCTTCTTCTGGACAGGGGCTGGAAGATGCTTGGAACCACGCGGCGCGCGGGTGACATGGCCGGGATGGCGGCCAGCGGGGTGACGCCGGTCCTGTGGGGGCCCGATGTGGTGCAGGCGATCGGGCAGGCCAGCCATATCCTGAGCTCGGTCGCCCCCGATGCCCGGGGCGACCCCGCGCTGCGGGAGTTCGGCGCGGCGTTGACGCGGGCGCGCCCGGCCTGGGTGGGATATCTGTCGACCACGGCGGTTTACGGTGATCATGGCGGCGCCTGGGTGGACGAGGACACGCCCCTGACCCCGACCACGGCGCGCGGGCAGGCCCGGGTGGCCGCCGAAGCGGCCTGGGTCGCCACCGGCCTGCCGCTGCACATCTTTCGGCTGGCGGGCATCTACGGTCCCGGTCGCGGCCCGTTTGAGAAGGTCCGCGATGGCACGGCGCGGCGCATCCTGAAACCGGGCCAGGTGTTTTCGCGCATCCATGTCGATGACATTGCCGGAGCACTTGCGGCGTCGATGGCACGCCCCGCGCCGGGTGCGGTTTACAACATCTGCGACGATGACCCGGCCCCGCCAGAAGACGTGCTGTCCTTCGCCGCCAGGCTTCTGGGCCTGCCGGAACCGCCGGGCGTGGCGTTCGGGCAGGCCGAGATGACCGAGATGGCGCGCAGTTTTTATGCCGAGAACAAGCGGGTCAGGAACGGCAGGATGAAGCGTGATCTGGGCTATGCCCTGCGTTATCCCGACTACCGCGCCGGGCTGCGGGGGCTGTTGGGGTAGGGTCTTTTTGTCCAATTTGATTTCAATCGAATTGGACCGCGCC
>JANMJC010000049.1:0-1721 GCA_031371185.1 Paracoccaceae bacterium
CGATTGGGGGATCAGATGATGCTTGACGCACCCTATCAGCAGGTTTTGTCGCGCCAAGCGCGGGCGGCGGAATTGCTGGATGCTGAAACCGAGTTGCGGCTCGCCTATGCGTGGCGCGATCATCGCGATGAGGCGGCGCTGCACAGGCTCATCACCGCCTACATGCGGCTGGCGATCAGCATGGCGGCGAAGTTCCGCCGCTACGGCGCGCCGATGAACGACCTGACCCAGGAAGCCGCCCTTGGCCTGATGAAGGCCGCCGAAAAGTTCGACCCCGAGCGCGGCGTGCGGTTTTCGACCTATGCGGTGTGGTGGATCCGGGCCTCGGTGCAGGATTACGTCCTGCGCAACTGGTCGCTGGTGCGCACCGGGTCAACCGCCGGGCAAAAATCGCTGTTCTTCAACCTGTCGCGCCTGAAGGCGCAGATCACGCGCGAAGCCGCGACCCAGGGCGAGACGCTGTCGCAGGCCGAACTTACGCGCCGGGTGGCGGAAGAATTGGGCGTATCCAGCGCCGATGTCGCGATGATGGAGGGGCGGCTGTCGGGCATGGACATGTCGTTGAACGCCCCGCAATCCAGCGATGCCGAGGGGCGCGAGTGGATCGACCTGTTGGAAGACGACGCGCCGGGGGCCGAAGACTCGGTCATTGGCAGCCATGATGGGGCGCGGGTGCGCCAGTGGCTTGGCCGCGCCCTGGGTCATCTGTCAGAGCGCGAGCGCTATATCGTGGCGGCCCGACAGTTGCGGGACAAGCCGCGCACGCTGGAATCGCTTGGGGCGGAACTTGGCCTGTCCAAAGAGCGCATCCGCCAGCTTGAGGCGGCGGCCTATGTCAAGATGAAGCGGGCGTTGCAGGGGCAGGCGGGCGAAGTCGGGCTGTTTCTGGGCTGATCCCGGGGCCGCGAACTTTCTGCGAAAATTCAGGTCGCGCCCCGGTCCTCGCTCTTGGGGTTGAGTTGCAGCGCCGGGCACCCTATCCCTATGGGCCAAGTGTCACAGACAGGACGCCAGCCCCATGTTGTCGGACAAACGCGTTCTCTTGATCATTGGCGGCGGGATTGCGGCCTATAAATCGCTGGCCCTGATCCGGTTGTTGCGCAAGGAAGGCGCGGGCGTGACCCCGGTTCTGACCGCGTCGGGGGCGCAATTCGTCACGCCCCTGTCGGTGGCGGCGCTGGCCGGTGAAAAGGTGCATCAGGCGCTGTTCGATCTGACGGACGAGGCCGAAATGGGCCATATCGAACTGTCCCGCTCGGCCGATCTGATCGTGGTGGCCCCGGCGACGGCCGATCTGATCGCCAAGGCGGCGGGGGGACGGGCCGAGGATCTGGCCTCGACCCTGCTTCTGGCCACCGACACGCCGGTGCTGATGGCGCCGGCGATGAATGTGCGGATGTGGCTTCATGCCGCCACCCAACGCAATCTGGCGCTGCTGGCGGCGGATGGGGTGCTGCGGGTGGGCCCCGATGAGGGCGAGATGGCCTGCGGCGAATTTGGGCCGGGCCGGATGGCCGAGCCCGAGGCGATATTGGCGGCCATCCGTGCCGCGCTGACCGACGGGCCGTTGCAGGGTCGCCATGTCATCGTCACCTCGGGCCCGACGCACTTCCGAGGGTGAGTGCTTCGCGGGGGACCGTGCCGCGGCCGACGCCGAACTCCATGCGCCCACCGGTGAGGATGTCGGCTATGGCGAAGTCCTCGGCGAGGCGAAGCGGATG
>JANMJC010000088.1:0-7246 GCA_031371185.1 Paracoccaceae bacterium
GGGATCAGCGCGCTGACCAGAAGAATGCCCAGAAGCCCGATCGTGGCCGTCGAGCGCAATTCCAGCACCGAGGCCGAGATCGTGACGGGAACCAGGATCAACAGCGCAAAGGGGTTGGTCAGCCCGCCGGTCAGGAACAAAAGCAGGGTCAGTTGCGCCAGGTCAAAGGTCAGCAGCGTCAGGCCCTGCGCCTCTGTCAGCCGTTGATTTCGCGGAAAACTGTATTCGATCACCAGGTTGAGGGCCACCGAAAGCCCGACCGCCGCGAGACAGGCCGTCACCGGCAGATGAAGGCTCAGCACCGTCTGGCCGATCACGATGGCAAGCACCTGCCCGCCGATCGCCAGCCAGCGCAGCAGCGTCAGGGTATGCAGGCGAACCCAATCGCTGCGGGTGTCGCGAAAAAGCGGGGTGACCGACGTTTGAACCATGAACCTTTGCCACCGGGGGCGCAAAGCGCGAAGAGGGCATTGTTAAGTCGAACGGTTTCGCAGATCAATGCAATGAACGTCGCGGAGGACATCATGTCACGCTATCTTGCCATCCTTGCGGCTCTGGCTGCGGTGGGATTTCTGGGTTGGAACTATTGGATGGGCCGACCGTCCGACCAGTTTGCCGCCTGCGGCGGTGGCGCCGTAGCGGGCGGGGCCATTGGCGGGCCAGTGACCCTGGTCGATGAAACCGGAAAGACGGTGGGCGAGGCCGACCTGTTCAAAGGCCCGGCGCTGGTTTATTTCGGCTTCAGTTTCTGCCCGGATGTCTGCCCGCTGGACAACGTGAGGAATGCCGAGGCCGTGGACATTCTGGAAGAGCGCGGCTTCGAGGTGACGCCCTATTTCATCTCGGTCGACCCTGAACGAGATACGCCGGCCGTCATGGCCGAATATACCGACAATATTGATCCGCGCCTTGTCGGGCTGACCGGGTCGCCCGAACAGATCAAGGCGGCGGCGGCCTATAAGGTGTTCTACACATCCCACCGCGGCGAGGGCGAGTTTTACTCGGTCGATCACACCACATTCACTTATCTGATCCTTCCGGGCGGGGTTTTCGCCGACTTTTTCAAGCGCGACGACACGGCGGACAGGGTTGCCGAGCGGACGGCCTGCTATCTTCAGGCGACGGGTTGATTATTTGACTTAGGTGGCCAGGAAACTAACTCCGCTGCACAGAACAGACCGGGAGAGCGCATATGACCGACGAATTTGTTGAGGGCATCGGCGCCGACCGCAGTCTTTTGCTGGTGGATGATGACGAACCCTTCGTGAAGCGCCTGGCAAAAGCCATGGAGAAGCGGGGATTTGTTCCGGAAACTGCGCAAAGCGTGGCCGAGGGCACTGCGGCGGCCCAGGCCCGCCCGCCGGCCTATGCCGTTGTCGATCTGCGGCTGGAAGACGGCAACGGTCTGGAGGTTGTGGCCGCCTTGCGCGCGCGGCGGCCGGATTGCCGGATTGTGGTGCTGACCGGCTATGGCGCAATTGCGACGGCGGTGGCGGCGGTCAAGATTGGCGCCACGGATTATCTTTCCAAACCCGCCGACGCCAATGACGTGACCAATGCGCTTTTGAACCGGGGTGCGGGCAAGCATTCGCTGCCGGAAAATCCGATGTCTGCCGACCGGGTCAGGTGGGAGCATATTCAGCGGGTTTTTGAAATGTGCGACCGGAACGTCTCCGAGACGGCGCGCAAATTGGCGATGCACCGCCGGACCCTTCAAAGGATTCTGGCCAAACGCAGCCCGAAATAGTATGTCCTTGATCATGTGATGCTTTGCGAGTATCGGAATTGCATTTCAAAACAGGGAGCCCCACTCATGTCGACCGATCTTGATACCCTTTCGCTGAAAGAGCTGAAGGAATTGCAGGGCCGCGTGGCAAAAGCCATTGCGTCCTTTGAAGACCGCCACCGCCGCGCCGCGCTTGCGGAAATCGAGGAGTTTGCCCGCGCCAAGGGCTTTACACTTTCGGAATTGACCGGCATTTCGGCCCCGCGCAAGCGCGCCCCTGCGGTTGCGAAATATGCAAATCCGGCCAACAAATCAGACACCTGGTCGGGTCGTGGTCGCAAACCGCGCTGGTTTGCCGATGGCTTGAAGGCCGGAAAGTCGCCCGAGCAAATGGCGATTTGAACATGACGGCGGCGTGTGGTTCGGGGTCCACTCTCCCGCATCACACCGCCGCTTTCAACCACTTGGTAAAAGTTTTCAACTCGGGCCTTTTGAGCCCCGGGCGCGTGACAAGATAATAGGCCAAGGCGTCGTCATGGATTTCCCCAAGCGCGACAAGGGTGCCGTTCTCGATGTCATTTTCGACCAGAGCTTCGGCTTCGACATGCAGGCCGTATCCTTCGCGCGCCGCTGACAGGGCCAATTCTTCGGTCGGAATATAGGTGATGTTCATCTGATCGGGGCGCAGGCCAAAGGACCGCAGCCATTGCAGCGCTTCGGGCCAATCGGATTCGATGACCCAGGGCATCACCGACATTTCCGCCCTGGTCAAATTGGAACGACCGTTCAATAATCCGGGCGCGGCCACGATGATATACTGCGCGGCGGTCAGAAACTCGGCCTCCAGCCCCGGCCATTTGCCATTGCCAAAGCGGATCGCCAGATCAATCGCGTCCCGCCGCAGGTCGATCACCTGCTTGTCGGGATGCAACGACAAAGGCACTTCGGGATGCGCCTTCCAGAAGGTCCACAGGCGCGGCATCAGCCATTGCGCGGCAAAAGCCGGCGTCATGGTGACACGCAGCGGCGCGCCGGGATCAGAAGCGCGCAGTTCGGCCAGCGCCAGTTCGATGGTGCGGAAGCCTTCGGCAAGCGCTGCGGACAGGCGCGCGCCCTGCGCTGTCAGCGCCAGACCGCGCCCCTCGCGGTAGACCAGTTCCTGCGCCAGTTCGGATTCAAGCGCGCGGACCTGCTGGGCCACGGCGGCATGGGTGACATTCAACTCGCGCGCGGCGACCGAAAAGCTGAGCGTGCGTGCCGCCGCCTCGAAGGCGCGCAGCGATGTCAGCGAGGGGAAGGCGCGCCAGTCTATGGACATATGTTAGCCTGTCTAACAGATCAGAAGAATCCCTGACTTGGGACCTGCCGTTATCTGGCGTATATATGTCGAACGAAGCAAGCCAGATGGAGACTGAAATGTTAAGAATTTTTGCAGACGCCCTGTTGATCGCCACCGGCACCTACCGGCTGCGCGGCGAAGGCAGCCACAAGCGCCCGGGTGCTAAATCTTGAGGTCGGCCAGCAGCCGTTCCACCCGCGCGATATAGTCCGCCCGCACCACAGCGGGCGGACGCAATTTTATCTCAAGCCCTTTGATCACCGCTGGCGCAGGCTTTCCGAAGAGCTTGTCGGCCTCGTCCCCCCCGAACCCCGCAATGCGCACCGCCTCCAGCCATGCCGAGATCCTGTCGGCGGCCTTGATCGCCTTCTTGACCGGAACCGGCAGCACGGCAGGAAGGCCAAAGCGCAGATGCACCGCCGTGGTCAGCCGCAGATCCAACTCGCCATAGGCCGGGCCGACCGCCGATTTCACCGGGTTGATCATGTCGCCGATCACATATTCGGGCGCATCGTGCAGCAGGGCGGCCAATTGCCAGCGCGGCGTCACCAAAGCGCCGCCCTGACGGGTGAAGATTTCTTCGACCAGCAGCGAATGTTCGGCCACCGAATAGGCGAAATCGCCGTGGGTCTGGCCGTTCCAGCGCGCGACGAAAGCCAGACCATGCGCGATATCCCCGATCTCGATATCCATCGGCGTCGGGTCCAGAAGGTCAAGCCGGCGGCCCGACAACATGCGCTGCCAGGCACGGGGCGGCCTCATGTCTTGCCCGCAAACGCTTCGACCTGACGGATGGGACCAGAGACGATCAACTCGTCGCCGGGCAGCACCAGGGTATCGGGGCGGCCATCGGTGAACCCCTCGCCGGGGCGCTTGATGCCGATGATGGTCACGTCATAGACCCGGCGCAATTGGCTTTCGGCCAGGGTCTTGTTCACGATGTCGGCGGGTGCCCGGGTTTTGGCGATGGCAAAATCGTCGTCGAACGGCATGAAATCGATGATTTTGGAGGTCACCAGATGCGCCACCCGCTGGCCCATCGTTACCTCGGGATACACGACATGATGCGCGCCGGTGCGTTCCAGAATCTTGCCGTGGCGTTCGGTGACGGCCTTGGCCCAGATGTCGGGCACGCCCAGTTCGGACAGGGCCAGAACCGACAGGACCGACGCCTCCAGATCCGACCCGATGGCCACGACGCCGTGTTGAAAACCGGCGACGTTCAACTGGCGCAGGGTTTCGACATTGGTGGTGTTGGCCTGAACGACCTGGGTCAGGGTGCCGGAAAGCTCTTGCACCAGATCGGCGTTTTCGTCGATGCCCAGAACCTCGTGGCCCAATTGCGCAAGGCTTCGGGCCACGGCGGCCCCAAACCGCCCAAGGCCGATGACCACGACGGAATCTGCGGTCGGCGAGAATTTCTTACCCAACAATCGGACGCTCCTCTGGATAGCGGAAATCGGTGCGGCGCGGGCGCAGGGCAAGGCCGGTGGCCACAGTCACGATGCCGACGCGGCCCAGGAACATCAAGAGAATGATGATCCACTGGGCCGAAGGCGGCAGGCTGGCGGTGATGCCCATCGACAGTCCGACATTGCCAAAGGCCGAAATCGCCTCGTAGATCAACTGGTTCAGCGGCAGGTCGGTGGTGGCGCGCAGTGCCATGGTGGCCAGCATCAAAAGCGCGACCGACAGGGCGGTGACGGCCATCGCCTCGCGCAGGACCCCCGTCCCGATGCGGCGGCCAAAGGCCGTGGTATCGGGGTCGCCGCGCAACTCGGACCAGACGGCCAGGATCAGGATCATCACCGTGGTCACCTTGATCCCGCCCCCGGTGCCCGCAGAGCCCGCCCCGGTCAGCATCAGGGCGTAGGTCATCATCATGGTTTCTTCGTTGAAGGCCCCGTTGTTCAGCGTATTCAGCCCGCAGGACCGGGTGTTGACCGAGTGGAACAGGGCGTTCCAGACCTTGTCCCACAGGTCCATGCCGCCCAAAGTGCCGGGATTGGACCATTCAAAGACCAGAACCCCAAGGGTGCCCAACAAGGTCAGGGTCCCCGACCCCAGAAGTGTCAGCTTGGTGTGCAGCGACCAGCGCGCGCGGCGCCCCCGGCGCAGATCATGCAGCACCGGCAGGCCAAGGCCGCCAAGGACAATGGCCACGATGATCGGGATCTGGGCCCATGTGTCCGAGGCGTACAGCGTGAAACCTTCGGAGTAGTTGGAAAATCCCGCGTTGGTAAAGGCGGCCCCGGCGTGAAAGGCGGCGTGCCACAGGGCGATGCCGAAGGGCTCTCCCTGCGCCATGGTGCGCCAGGTCAGGACGACGACAGCGAAAGCCTCGACGACAAGGCCCACGAGCAGAACGAATTTCAGCACCGAGCGCACATCGGCAGGGGCGATGCCGCGCGCTTCGGCCTGAACGATCAGTTGCCGCCCCAGTCCGATGCGGCGCGACACCACCATGCCCAGAAGCGTGGCCGCCGACATGATGCCGAATCCGCCAAGGTGGAACAGCACATAGATGACGCCTTGGCCAAAGCCGGTCCAGTAGGTGGCGGTATCGACCGTCGAAAGGCCGGTGACACCAACGGCCGAGGTGGCGACGAACAGGGCGGTCAGGAACGGCGCGCTTTCGGGGCCCGGGGTTGCGACGGGCAACATCAGGGCGGCAGTCCCTGCGGCAATGACCACAAGGAACGCCAACGGCACCAGACGCGCCGGGTTCTTTACCAGACCCTTCATGAACTCCCCATTTTTGGCGCCGTGGTTAGCAGGGCGCGCTGCCAAAGGCGAGGTTTTCCGACAGTCAGCCCGTGCTTTGGCCGCGGCCATTGCCGGATTGCCTCTGTGGTGCTAGATGCTGCCCGAATTCATCAGGATGCGAGCAAGACATATGGACTATATCGTTAAGGACATCGGCCTGGCCGAATTTGGCCGCAAGGAACTGACGATTGCGGAAACCGAAATGCCGGGCCTGATGGCCTGCCGCGAAGAGTTCGGCACGTCAAAGCCCTTGAAGGGCGCGCGGATCGTCGGCTCTTTGCACATGACCATTCAGACCGCCGCGCTGATCGAAACGCTGACCGCCCTGGGAGCCGATGTGCGTTGGGCCTCGTGCAACATCTTCTCGACCCAGGACCATGCGGCGGCGGCGATTGCGGCGGCGGGCATTCCGGTCTTTGCAGTCAAGGGCCAGACCCGGACCGAGCATTGGGATTATCTGGACCGGTCCTTCATGTTCCCCCAAGGCGCCAACATGATTCTGGACGACGGCGGCGATGCGACGCTTTACGTTCTTCTGGGCGCGCGGATGGAGGCGGGCGAAGATGTGCTTTCCGTTCCGCAGTCGGAAGAGGAAGAAGTCATCAAGCTGCAAATCCAGAAGCGGATGAAGCAAAGCCCCGGCTGGTTCGCCAAGACCCGCGCCGCGATCAAGGGCGTGTCGGAAGAAACCACCACCGGCGTTCATCGCCTGTACGAATTGCACAAGAACGGGCAGTTGCCCTTCCCGACGATCAACGTGAACGACTCTGTCACCAAATCGAAGTTCGACAACAAATACGGCTGCAAGGAATCGCTGGTTGACGGCATCCGTCGCGCGACCGACACGATGATGGCCGGCAAGGTGGCCGTGGTCTGCGGGTACGGCGACGTGGGCAAAGGCTCGGCCGCATCGCTGCGTGGCGCGGGTGCCCGGGTGAAGGTCACCGAGGTCGATCCGATCTGCGCCCTGCAGGCCGCGATGGACGGCTACGAGGTGACCCTGCTGGAGGATGAGGTGGCAAGCGCCGACATCTTCATCACCACCACCGGCAACAAGGACGTGATCCGCATCGAGCATATCCGCGCGATGAAGGACATGGCCATCGTCGGCAACATCGGCCACTTCGACAACGAGATTCAGGTCGCCGCCCTGAGGAACCACAAGTGGACCAACATCAAGGACCAGGTCGACATGATCGAGATGCCCTCGGGCGCGCGGATCATCCTGTTGTCCGAGGGCCGCCTTCTGAACCTGGGCAACGCCACCGGCCACCCGTCGTTCGTGATGTCAGCCAGCTTCACCAACCAGGTGCTGGCGCAGATCGAGCTGTGGACCAAGGGGGCCGACTATGCCCCCGGCGTCTACATCCTGCCGAAGTCGCTGGACGAAAAGGTCGCCCGCCTGCACCTCAAGA
>JANMJC010000134.1:0-8475 GCA_031371185.1 Paracoccaceae bacterium
CCGGGCATGGCACGCCTTCGGAATAAAGCCGCAAGGCAGGGGCCAGACGGTGGGTCAAGCCATCGGCATAGCCCGCAGCCACGGTGGCAATCCGGCTGTCACGTTCTGCCACCCAGCCACAGCCATATCCCACCGGTTCTCCGGTTGCCACGTCGCGCACCTGAACCACTGGCAGGCTCAACCGCACCACTGGTTGTGCGTCGCCAAACGGCGCGCCGCCATAAAGCCCGATACCGGGGCGGGTCAGATCAAAATGATACTCTGCCCCCAGCAATATCCCGCCGGTGGCGGCAAACGAGCGCGGCACCCCGATGCCGTCGGTCAGATCAGTGAATTCCGCCAGTTGCGCCGGGTTCATCGGGTGGCCAGGCTCATCGGCGCAGGCCAGATGACTGAGCACCAGTTTCGGGGCGCGTTCCAGCGCCAGCGCCGCCACCGCCAGCCACTCCGCCGCTTCCATCCCCAAGCGGTTCATCCCGGTATCGATCTGAATGCCAAACGGCTGATCCGGCACTGCCTCGAAATGCCGGGTCATCTGATCCAGCGAATTCAGCAGGGGGATCAGATCCAGATCCTGCACCATTTCGGTATCGCCAGCCATATGACCGGCCATCACATAGATCGCAGGGCCAGGGCCAAGGGCCTGCCGCAGCGCTGCCGCCTCTTCCGCCATCGCCACAAAGAAATGCCGCGCCCCGGCTTGCGCCAGGGTGCGCACCACCCGGCCCGCGCCCAGGCCATAAGCATCCGCCTTGACCACCGCCCCGGCCTCTGCCTTGCCCGACAGACGCGCCAACGCCCGCCAGTTGGCGGCGATGGCATCCAGATCAATGGTCAGGCTGGCAACGGACATGGCCGGGGTTTTGACATTCGGGCGCGTGGGGTCAAGCGAAATGTGCCGGGGGTTGCGCGGTCAGCAGCCGATGGCGCGGTCCAGATGGGTGTAGCCGCCATCGACGAACAGCCATTGCCCGGTGGTATGGGCCGCGCGCGGCGACAGGGCCATGACAACGGCGGCGGCAATTTCGCGCGCTTCGGTCATGCGGCGGCCCAGGGGGATGCGCGCGGAAATGGTGGTCTTCTGCGCCTTCGGATCGGGAAAGCCTTGCAACCAGTCCTCATACATCGGTGTCAGCACCTCGGCCGGAATCACCGCATTGACCCGCACGCCCCAAGGTGCCAGGGCCGCCGCCCATTCCCGCGTCAGCCCCAGTTGCGCCGCCTTCGCCGCCACATAGGCCGAGGTTTCGCCCTGCCCGGTCACCGCCGTCTTGGACGAGATGTTCACGATGGCGCCCGCCGTCGCCTTGAGATCGTCCTGCAACAGATGGGCCAGGGTGTAATAATGCGTCAGATTGGCCTGTAGCGAGGCACGAAACGCCTGTGGCCCGGCGTCAAGCCCGACCCCGTCGTTACGCCCGGCATTGTTGACCAGACCGTAGACCTGCCCCCATCGCGCCCGAGTCTGGGTCACCGCAGCGGCACAGTCGTCGTCTTGCGACAGGTCGGCCTGAACCCAGTCCGCGGCGGGGGAAAGGGCGGTCAATTGCGCCATGAACCCCGGATCGGGCGCGCGGCGGGCAAAGATGACCGGCACCGCGCCCTCTTCGGCCAGGGTCAGCGAGATCGCCGCCCCGATGCCGGCGCCGCCGCCGGTGACCACCACGACCTTGCCCGTCAGTCCAAGATCCATCGCGACCCCCCTGCCAAAGCGTTCAGTGACCCTTCCAGATCCAGCCGCCGCCCAGAACCCGGCTGCTGTCGGGATCGTAGAACACGCAGGCCTGTCCTGGCGAGATGCCATCTTCGGCCTCGAACAATTCCACCTCGGCCAGACCACCGGGCAGCGGGCGCAGCACGGCGGGGCGCGGCGGGCGGGTCGAGCGGACCTTGACCTCGATCTGCCATTCCTCGCGGCTGTCAAGGGCGCCATCCCCCAGCCAGTTGATCTCGCGCAGGGGCACGCGCCGCGTCGACAGCGCCTCTTTGGGGCCCACGACAACCCGGCGCGTGGCGGGGTCAAGCCGCACCACATAGACCGGACCTGCCAGCCCGCCGATCCCCAGACCCCGGCGCTGACCGATGGTATAGTGGATCACCCCGCCATGGGTGCCGACGACGTTGCCCGCCAGATCCACGATCTCTCCCGGATCGGCCGAGCCCGGGCGCAGCTTTTCGATCACCGCCGCATAGTCACCGTTGGGCACAAAGCAGATGTCCTGACTGTCGGGCTTGTCGGCCACCGGCAGCCCGTATTTCGCCGCCAGCGCCCGTGTTTCCGCCTTGGAGGACAAATGCCCAAGCGGAAAGCGCAGGTAGTCCAATTGTTCCACGGTGGTCGAGAACAGGAAATAGCTTTGATCGCGCCGCGCGTCGGCGGCGCTGTGCAACTCGGCCCCCGTCGCGCCCATCTTGCGCTGGATATAATGCCCCGTGGCCATGCAATCGGCGTTCAGATCGCGGGCGGTGGCCAGCAGGTCCTTGAACTTCACCCGCTCGTTGCAGCGGATGCAGGGCACCGGCGTCGCCCCCGCCAGATAGGCGTCGGCGAACTCCTCGATCACGGCGTCGCGGAAGGTGTTTTCATAGTCCAGAACGTAGTGCGGAAAGCCCATCGCCTCGGCCACGCGGCGGGCGTCGTGAATATCGCGCCCGGCACAGCAGGCGCCCTTTTTCGCCAGGGCCGCGCCGTGGTCGTAAAGCTGCAGGGTGACGCCGACCACGTCATAGCCTTCTTCGGCCAGCATCGCGGCCACCACGGACGAATCGACCCCACCCGACATGGCCACGACCACCCGGGTTTCGGCGGGCGGTTTGGCGAAGCCGAGGGAATTCAAAGGCAGATCGCGCATGGGGACTTCCGCTTGGGGTGCAGGGCCGCCTCGGGGCAGGGCGGCATTGTGACGCAATATAGGAAAATGCACCGCACTCTCAAGGGCGGCCTTCACCCTTGATTAAGGCTGGTCCGGCAGACTCCTCGCTGATCGGTTGAGGAACATCGAATGTATCTGAAGAAAGTCGACGGACCACGACAGGTTACCTTGCCCGATGGCGGCGTTCTTTCGCGGGCCGACCTGCCCCCGCCCGAAACGCGCCGTTGGGTTGCCAGCCGCAAGGCCGTGGTCGTCAGGGCCGTGGTTCACGGCCTGATCACGCAAGCCGAAGCGATGGAGCGTTATGCTTTGTCCGAAGAAGAATTCTCGCTGTGGCGGGCCGCGGTGGAGCATCACGGCGAAAAGGCCCTGCGGGTCACGGCGATCCAGAAATACAGACAACTTTAGATTGTTTTCACATTTCGTTCTGTCAAAGTAACGGTCAGTTAACCATTTGCCGCGCAAACTCGTTAACATAGCTGCTTTAGGACGGAGCGATCTTTATGCGAATTCTTCTGGTCGAGGATGATCCCACCACATCGCGCAGCATCGAATTGATGCTGACCCATGCCAACCTCAATGTCTATTGCACCGATCTTGGGGAAGACGGCATCGATCTTGCCAAGCTTTACGATTACGATCTGATCTTGCTTGACCTGAACCTTCCGGACATGAGCGGGCACGAGGTTTTGCGCCAGCTTCGCCTGTCCAAGGTCGAAACGCCGATCCTGATCCTGTCAGGGTCGGACGATACAGAGAACAAGATCAAGGGCTTCGGCTTTGGTGCGGATGATTACCTGACCAAGCCCTTCCACCGCGAGGAACTGGTTGCGCGCATCCATGCCATCATCCGCCGCTCCAAGGGCCATTCGCAGTCGGTGATCAAGACCGGGCCGATCACGGTCAATCTGGATGCCTAGACCGTCGATGTCGAAGGCCACACCGTGCATCTGACCGGAAAGGAATACCAGATGCTGGAACTCCTGTCCTTGCGCAAGGGAACCACCTTGACCAAAGAGATGTTCCTGAACCATCTTTATGGCGGCATGGACGAGCCGGAATTGAAGATCATCGACGTGTTCATCTGCAAGCTGCGCAAGAAACTGGCCGAAGCAACCGGCGGGTTGAATTACATCGAAACGGTCTGGGGCCGGGGCTATGTCCTGCGCGAACCCAGTCCTGCCGAAGCGCAGCCCCGGCTGGCGGCGAGTGCCTGATCTTTACCTCGGGGCCCACCGCGCATAACCTTGGCCCGGACCGGACCAGGTGGGAAGTGCGATGGACAAGGCTGTTGAGGATCTGTCGGACGACGAAGCGGCGGCCGAACTGGCCCGGCTGGCAGGGCTGCTTGCCGCGGCCAACCGTCAGTATCACACGCTGGACGCGCCCGAAATCACGGACGCCGACTATGACGCGCTGAAACGGCGCAATGCGGCGATCGAGGCGCGGTTTCCCGGGTTGAAGCGGACCGACAGCCAAAGCGACCGCGTCGGTGCCCCGGTTGCCGATGGTTTTGGCAAGATCACCCATTCCCTGCGGATGCTTTCGCTTGAAAACGCCTTCGCCGACCAGGACATTCTCGATTTCGACGCTCGCATCCGCAGTTTTCTGGGCCACAGCGGCCCCCTGGCGTTTACCGCCGAACCCAAGATCGACGGCCTGTCCCTGTCGGTCCGCTACGAGCGCGGGCAGATGGTGTCTGCCGCGACGCGCGGCGACGGCGAGGTGGGCGAGGATGTCACCGCCAATGCCCGCACGATCAAGGATCTGCCCAGCTCAATTCCGGACGCCCCCGATGTTCTGGAAGTGCGCGGCGAGGTCTATATCGCCCATCGCGATTTTGCGGCCCTGAACCAGCGACTGGCCGCGTCGGGGGAAAAGACCCTTGCCAACCCGCGCAATGCCGCCGCGGGCTCTTTGCGCCAACTGGACGTCTCGATCACCGCCGCGCGTCCCTTGCGCTTTTTCGCCTATGCCTGGGGGGCGCTTTCCGCCCCGCTGGCCAGCACCCAGTTCGCGGCAATCGGGCGGCTCAACGTCATGGGATTTCAGACAAATCCCCTGACGGCCCTCTGCGCCGACCCCCAGGCGCTTTTGGCACATTATGCCGCGATCGAAGCGCAGCGCGCCACCTTGGGCTATGACATCGACGGCGTGGTCTACAAGGTCGACGATCTGGCGCTGCAGGCCCGGCTTGGCTTCCGGTCCTCGACCCCGCGGTGGGCGATTGCGCACAAGTTTCCCGCGCAACTGGCCTGGACCCGGCTGGAGGCCATCGACATTCAGGTCGGCCGCACCGGGGCGCTGTCGCCGGTCGCGCGGCTGTCCCCGGTCACGGTGGGCGGTGTCGTGGTGTCGAATGCCACGCTGCACAACGAGGACTACATCCTTGGCCGCACCGCGCGCGGAGAGCCGATCCGCGACGGCAAGGACATAAGGGTGGGCGATTGGGTACAGGTCTACCGCGCCGGTGACGTCATACCCAAGGTCGCCGATATCGACCTTTCGCGCCGTCCCGAGGCGGCGCTTGCCTTTACCTTCCCCGAAACCTGCCCCGAATGCGGCAGCCCGGCCCTGCGTCAACCCGGTGATTCGGTGCGGCGCTGTACCGGGGGGCTGATCTGCCCGGCGCAGGGGGTCGAGCGGTTGAAGCACCTGGTCAGCCGGGGCGCCTTTGACATCGAGGGTCTGGGGGCCAAGCAGATCGAATACTTCTACAACGACCCGGATCTGCCGATCAAAACCCCCGCCGACATCTTTACCCTTGCGGCAAGAGACGCCGCCAACCCGCTGATAAAGCTGAAAAACCGCGACGGCTACGGGGAAACGTCGGTGGCCCGGCTGTATTCGGCCATCGAAGCGCGCCGACAGATCGGGCTGGACCGGTTGATCTTTGCCCTGGGCATCCGGCACGTCGGCGAAACCGTGGGGGCGGTCCTCGCGCGCCATTACGGAACCTGGGCCGCATTCGAGGCCGGGGTTGCCCAGGCCGAACCGGGCAATCCGGCCTGGGCCGAACTGACCTCGATCGACGGAATCGGGGAGGTCGTGGCGCAAAGCCTGACCGATGCCTTCGCCAATCCGGCCGAACGTCAGGCGGTTGACGCGCTGGTCGCGCAGTTGCAGGTGCAGCCGGTGGTCGCGCGCGCCGGCGCATCGGCCGAGTTGACCGGCAAGACCATCGTCTTCACCGGCACGCTGGAGCGGATGACACGCGCCGAGGCCAAGGCCCGCGCCGAAGCCCTGGGCGCCAAGGTGGCGGGCAGCGTTTCGGCCAGGACCGATCTTCTGGTCGCCGGTCCCGGGGCGGGCTCCAAGGCGAAAGAGGCCGAAAAGCTGGGCGTCCGCATGATCGACGAGGCAACCTGGATGCAACTGGCCGGGCTTTCATGAACCGGCCAGAGGCGCTTTTTCCGCTGTTCGCCGAGTTGGAAACCCAGCCGGGCATCGGACCGCGCACCGCGAAGGCTCTGGAACCTCTGGGGATCGCGCGGCCCAAGGACTTTCTGTACCTGCTGCCGCAATCGCTGATCGACCGGGCGCGGCGCGCGTCGTTGCGCGATGTGGTGCCGCCCTGCGTCCTGACGGTCGAGGTCGAGGTTGGCCCGCATCTGCCGCCAAGGACCAAAGGCAAGCCGTACCGCATCACGGTGCGCGACGCGGCGACCGAGTTTCAACTGGTCTATTTTCACGCCCGGGGCGACTATTTGCAGAAATTGTTGCCGACCGGGCAGCGGCGGCTGATTTCGGGCAAGGTCGAATTCTTTGACGGCATCGCGCAGATGCCGCATCCCGATCACGTTCTGCGCCCCGAAGAGGCGGCCGATCTGCCCCGGTTCGAACCGATCTACCCCCTGACCGCCGGGGTCACGCAAAAGCAGATGGCCAAGGCCGCCGAGGCCGCCCTTGCCCGTCTGCCCGCCTTGTCAGAGTGGATCGACCCGCATCTTCTGGCGCGCGAAGCTTGGCCGTCGCTGGCACAGGCCCTGACCTTAATGCACGCGCCGCAAGGTCCCGCCGATCTGGCCCCCACGGCCCCGGCGCGCCAAAGGCTGGCCTATGACGAGTTGTTCGCCTATCAGATCACCTTGTCGCTGGCGCGGGCGCAACTGCGCCGCGGCAAGGGCCGCCCCAGTGTCGGCACCGGCACTTTGCGCGACAAGGTCTTGCAATCCTTGCCCTTTGCGCCGACCGGGGCCCAGACCCGCGCCCTGGCCGAGATCGCGCAAGACATGGAAAGCCCGGCGCGGATGAACCGGCTGCTGCAAGGCGATGTCGGGTCGGGCAAGACGCTGGTGGCCATTCTGGCCCTTGTCCTGGCCGTCGAGGCGGGGGGGCAGGGGGTGATGATGGCTCCGACCGAAATTCTGGCGCGCCAGCACAACGAGGGGATCAGCGATTTTGCCCGGGCCGCCGGGGTGCGGGTCGAGATTCTGACCGGGCGCGACAAGGGGCGCGATCGCGCCGCCAAGCTGGCCGATCTGGCGGCGGGCAGGATCGACATTCTGCTGGGCACCCATGCGGTGTTTCAAAAAGACGTGGTGTTTCACGACCTCCGGCTGGCGGTGGTCGACGAACAGCACCGCTTTGGCGTGGCTCAACGGATGGAATTGGGGACCAAGGGCCAGTCCGCCGATGTTCTGGTGATGACCGCCACGCCGATCCCAAGGTCGCTGGCGCTGGCCAGCTATGGCGACATGGACATCTCGGTGCTGGACGAAAAGCCCCCCGGTCGCCAGCCGATCCGCACCGCGATGATCTCGACCGGGCGCATCGACGAGGTTTTCGCCCATCTGGCCCGCGCCGTGGCCGAGGGCAAGCGCGCCTATTGGGTCTGCCCGCTGGTCGAAGAGTCCGAAGTGATGGACCTGACCTCGGCTGAAATGCGCTTTGCCACCCTGCGCGCGCAGTTGGGTGATGCCGTGGGTCTGGTGCATGGGCAGATGGCGGCCACCGAAAAGGATCAGGTGATGGCCCGCTTCGTGGCTGGCGAAATTCAGGTTCTGGTGGCGACGACGGTGATCGAGGTCGGGGTCAACGTGCCCGAGGCCAGCATCATGGTGATCGAGAGGGCCGAGATTTTCGGCCTGTCGCAACTGCACCAGCTGCGCGGCCGGGTCGGGCGCGGGCGCGAAAAGTCGACCTGCCTGCTGTTGTATCAGGCACCCTTGTCCGAAACGGCGGCGCGTCGGCTGAAGGTGATCCGCGACACCGAGGACGGTTTTCTGATTTCCGAAGAAGATCTGGCGATGCGCGGGGCGGGGGATCTGATCGGCACCGCGCAATCCGGTCTGCCGCGGTTCCGGGTGGCCGATCTGGAGCGGCAGGCCAATCTGATGGCCGTGGCGCAAACCGATGCGCGCCGGTTGCTGGCAGATGACCCGACCCTGAACAGCCCGCGCGGGCAGGCCACCCGCATGCTGCTGTGGCTGCTGGATCAGGACAAGGCAATGGCCCTGATCCGCGTCGGCTAGCGGATTGTTCACAAATGTTCTTATAAAGTTCTTTACATCTGGTTAATGGTGTGAGAACAATGCAGGAACAAAACAAGGAACCCCCAGATGATCGCGCGCATCGCCCAGGCCCTGACCAGAACCGACAC
>JANMJC010000138.1:0-2611 GCA_031371185.1 Paracoccaceae bacterium
CCGCGCCCGGATTCATAGGCCCCGCCCGTGCCTTGCAGCGAATAATAATTATAGATTTCCGGGCGGTTCGACAGAAGGTCCAGCCGCATGCGGATCAGCCCGCCCTTGCGGGTTCTGGCCGACAGCGTGACCGTGTCTTCCATCTCGTTTTCCGGGTTGGTCCAGCGGCCCGTCCCGACACAGGACACCGAAGTGATCCGGTCATCCATCCACTGCAACAGTGGGCCAAGGCTGTGCGTCGGATAGGTGATGGCGTTCTTGCCGACTTGCCAGAAGTACCGCCAGGACGGCGCGCCACCGCCGGGGCGGTGCCAGCTTTTCATCTCGTGCAGATATTCCGCCTCGCCGAAGTAAAGCTTGCCCAGGGCCCCACTGCGCGCCAGCGCCGAAACGATGAGGTTTTCGCGGAAATAGCAGTAGTTCTCGGCGATCATGTATTGGGCACTGCTTTCGCGGGCCGCGGCCAGCAACATGCTCACCTGTTCCAGACTGACGGCGGCTGGCACCTCGCTCAGCACATGTACGCCGGCCGCCAGCGCCATCGCGGCTTGCGGGGCGTGATACTGCTGAGGCGAGGCCAGAATGATCAGATCGCAATTGTCGACGACTTCCTCGAAGCTGCGCCACGCCGTGCCATGCCCTTGTTCGGCCAGAAAACTTTCCGTGACGGCGACCACCGGGTCGAAGACACCTTCAAAACGCATCCGCCCGCCCGATGCGTCGATCGCCGCAGCATGCCCGGTACCGCGCCGCCCGCCGACAATACCGACCCTGATCTGGTTGCCGCTCGCCATGTCATCCCTTCCGTTTCATGTTCCGCCAGGCCGCAATCGCCGCGAAGACGCCTGACCAGCGTTCTTCGTGCCCGGCTTGCGGGTATTGCGGCACGAACCCTTGGCCCAGATAGGACGAAATCGCCGCCAGCCGCGGATCGTCGGTTTCCAGAACCGCCGTTTGATATCGGTCGGCGGCAAACCGTGCCAGAACCGCCGCCATCACCGCGGTTCCAAGGGCCCGCCCCCGCGCCCGGGGATCAACGCCCACCCAATGCACATAGCCGGACCCCGCAAAGGGGGCGTGATAGCGGGCAGAAGCCGTCGCCAGCAGACCGTCGGGCCCTTCGATGACATAGACGGCGGCGACACTCGGGTCTTCGAACAAGACTTTCGAGGCTTGGCCTGCGGACCATGGCAGTTCGGGAAATGCCCCGGAAAGCAGGCGGTCCAGACCGGCCGTGTCGCGCTTGTCGGCAAGACGAAGGTCCGCCCCGGCGGCAGCTTGAAACCCGGTCCCGGCCTGAAACCCGGCCAGCGAGGGGAGCTTCATCAGGAGTTGCGTCACAATTGCATCCAATGAAATTACTATTTCACTCTGTAGTCTAGCAGGCTGCACTTGATCGCGCCAGCCTCAAACAGCGAGTCGGGTCCGCGTCTGGCCCGATGCGCCCAGCTTTGCCGACAGCTCGCCCGCCGAATCGATCAGGACGCCACCGATCTCCTGGATTCGGGAATAGGGCATCCGGCTTTTCGGCCCCGAAAGGCTTAACGCATAGTCCACCCGATCGTTGTGGCCGCGCACCGCTACGCCGATGCAGCGCAGTCCTTCGACAACTTCCTCGTCATCGACGGAATACCCGTTTCGACGAATGGCGGTCAGGTCTTTCGCCAGTTCCGCCATGTCCGTCTTTGTGTTGGGCGTGTAGCGGTCAAAAGTTACGCCGCTCAGGATCGAATGCACCTTGTCTTCCGGCAAAGCGGCCAGGATCGCCTTCCCGAGCGAGGTGGCATGCCAGGGGTCGATCTCTCCGGCCCGGCCTTCTTTTCGCATGGAATCCAGCCGCCCCAGCACCTTGATCAGAACAACCCGGTCCTGCTGGTTTGCCGCCAGGTTGACCGATTCGCCAAACCGGTCCTGAAGGGCCGCCATGACCGGGCCAGCAACCGAAAGGATGTTGCGGTGTTCCATGGCCTGCGTGCCCAGCCGGAACAATTCCAGCCCCAACCGGAACGACCCGGTTTCTTCGTCACGCTCGACATAGCCATGCTTTGACAGGCTGAGCAGATAGCGCAACGCCGTGGATTCGTTCAGCCCCGTCCGCCGCGCGACCTGTTCCAACGACTGATCCGGCTGCGTTTCAAGGGCCAGAAGCGTAGCCGACATCCGGTCGATGGAATCGAGCGAATAATTCAACGCCTGTGCCCGTCTGACCATGTCGCCCCCCATTGCAGCCTTCCAGATGGCTTGACTCAGGATCACCGTCCGACTACTTCTAACCAATGTTGCACTGAAAGCAATAGAAATTGCATCTGGTGCAATTTAGGTGACCGGACCTGACCCCTTCAAGGTCAGATCCGTTGGCCCGCGACAGCACGGAATTCACGGCCTTTGGATCAGGGGCTGCGACATCAGCAAAGGAAACATGATGGAACGTAGAATACGCTCGATTGCGGCCGGTGCGATGATCGCACTTGCCGGGGGATCAGGGGCAGCCCGGGCCGAGGACACCGTTCTGACGCTTTGGAACAACGGCGCCTGTGACGCGAACACCTGCCTTGTGCGCGCGCTCGCCGAAGACTTTCAGGCCAGAAATCCGGGCATCATGATCAATATC
>JANMJC010000221.1:0-2396 GCA_031371185.1 Paracoccaceae bacterium
CTTTGCTGTTCGCCCTTGGCGGCCTGCTACCGATCCTGTGGCCGGTGCTGGATTGGCGGCATACCTTGATCGGCTTTGGATTGCTGTTTGTGATCAGGCCCCTGATCGGGTGGCTGTCGCTGATCAGGACAGATCTGTCGCAAGGGGATCGGCTGATCGTGGGGTTTTTCGGCGTGCGCGGCATCGGGTCGGTGTATTACCTTGGATATGCCAGCGGAAAGGTCGAGTTGGTCAACGAAGACCAGCTTTGGGCCCTCGTTGCCTACACGATATTCGCCTCGGCGCTCCTGCACGGCGCGACAAGCTTTGTCGTCGAAAGATACACGTCACGTTGGCGCGAACCGGCAGCGCTGGCCAAGTCTGCGTGACGGGTCCGACCTGCACGCCCGAAGTTCGGGGTCCTTGCGACATATGTCTGACATTCACAGGCAGCCGCGATCAGGGAATCGGCTGGTTCGAAATTTCGAACGCGGGTCATGCAATCAGCGCTGCATTCTTAACCGCGGAGGGCGACGCTGCCACAACGTTCGGCAAAAGCTGTGGATATCCGGCGGTTTTTGCAAATAAAGTGCGCAGTTTCTTCCGGCGCAACTAAGCATTTGCAATGCGGTTGGGCATTGGCTTAAGTCTTGGGCAGCAAAGGCCGAAAAACGGCGTTCGACAGGGGTATCGGTTTGGCATCTTCGGGTGACGCTTTCGTTGCGTTTGAACATGTGCAGAAAAGCTATGACGGGCTTTCGCTGGTCGTAAAGGACCTGAACCTGTCCATCGCCAAGGGTGAGTTTCTGACCATGCTCGGTCCGTCAGGCTCGGGCAAGACCACCTGTCTGATGATGCTGGCGGGCTTCGAGACCGCGACACATGGCGAGATAAGGCTGGACGGCCGACCGATCAATCAGGTGCCACCGCACAAGCGCGGCATCGGCATGGTGTTCCAGAACTATGCGCTGTTTCCGCATATGACCGTGGGCGAGAATCTGGCCTTTCCGCTGGAAGTGCGCGGCCTGACCAAAGATGCGCGCGAGGCCAAGATCAAGCGCGCGCTGGACATGGTGCAGATGTGGGCCTTTGTGAACCGCCGCCCCTCGCAACTGTCCGGCGGTCAGCAACAGCGGATCGCGCTGGCGCGGGCGTTGGTGTTTGACCCCGCGCTGGTGTTGATGGATGAGCCGCTGGGCGCATTGGACAAGCAGTTGCGCGAGCATATGCAGTTCGAGATCAAGCATCTGCATGAAAGTCTTGGCATCACGGTGGTTTACGTCACCCATGATCAGGGCGAGGCGCTGACCATGTCGGACCGTGTCGCCGTGTTCAACGACGGCCGCATCCAGCAGCTTGCGCCGCCGTCCGATCTGTACGAACGGCCCGACAACAGCTTTGTCGCCCAATTCATCGGCGAAAATAACAAGTTGGCGGGCGTTATTGAGGAAATAGGCGAGGGGCGCTGCAAGGTCCGCCTGACTTCGGGCGAGGTGATTGACGCCACGCCGGTCAATGTCTCGACCAAGGGGGCCCGCACGCTGGTGTCGATCCGGCCCGAACGGGTCGAGTACAAGCCCGAGGCGATGCCCGCAGGCGCACAGACCATCGATGCCGAGGTTCTGGAATTCATCTACATGGGCGACATCTTCCGCACCCGTCTGCGGGTCGCTGGCGCAGATGATTTCGTGATCAAAAGCCGCAACACCGCCAATCAGCGCATGTTGCGCCCCGGCGAACACATCAAGATTGGTTGGGCCCCGCAAGACGCGCGGGCGCTGGACCTATAACACTCCCGGACCAAATACCGGGTTGCCGCAAGACTGAAACCAATGGGAGTTAAAGAATGAAGAAACTGCTGATTCTGACCACGGCGCTGACCGCTGTATCCTTTGCAGCCCGCGCCGACGTGACCGTCGCCTCGTGGGGCGGCGCCTATACCAAGAGCCAGGTCGAGGCCTATCACAAGCCCTTCACCGCCTCGACCGGCATCAACGTGATCTCGGTCGATGCCGACAATCCGGCACCGATGGTCAAGACCCAGGTCGAGGCCGGCACCGTCACCATCGACGTGGCCGACGTGGAATATTCCGACGCCGTGCGCCTGTGCGACGAAGGCATGCTGGAGCCGATCGGCATGGACGCGCTGCCCGCCGGTGCCGATGGCACTGCCGCCAAGGACGATTTCCTGCCGGGCGCCGTGACCGATTGCGCCGTGGCTTCGATCGTGTTCTCGACCGTGTTTGGTTATGACGCGACCAAGTATCCCGACGCCAAGCCGACAACGATCGTCGATTTCTTTGACACCGCCAAATTCCCCGGCAAGCGCGGTCTGGGCAAGCGTCCAAAGGCCAACCTTGAAATGGCGTTGATGGCGGATGGCGTAGCGGCGGCGGATGTCTATGCTACCCTGTCCA
>JANMJC010000223.1:0-8530 GCA_031371185.1 Paracoccaceae bacterium
GGCGTCCTGCATGGGGGAGATCAACTTCCCATGGGCCGGCCAGCCGTGATCACGCCCTTGCGCAGGATCAGATTGGCGAACAACGCGGTTTCACTGGTGGCCACGATCGTGTGCGCGGCGCGAATCCGCGGGTAAAGCGCGTCGCCCGACAGTGCTGTCACCGCAACGTCCGGTGCGAACCGGGCACAAAGCGCGTCAATGTCCTGATGGATCCGCGCCGATTGGGCCGGGTCATTGTTCAACGCCGCGCGAAACAACGCCTGCGGAACCGAACGGTCAATCGGCAGGACGGTCAGGATCGCCTCGGCCACCGCCAAAAGCCCATGGCCATCGGCGCGCACCAGACGGCGGGCGTGGTCCTGAGCCGGATAGTTCCCGTCCACGATCGCAATTTCATCGCCATGCCCCATGGCGCGCAGGGTCGCCAAAAGTTCGGGCCCAAGCAGGGGCGGGATGCCGATCAACATCGTGATTTTCCAGTTCAAGGGCCGGTCGCCCTGCGGGAGGTCCCACAGGACAGGTCGATCAAGACTGATCGGGGAATCGGCGCCTGTCAATATTAAATCACAGTGATTTATATATCTTGACGCAGCGGGGGGAATCAGTCCAGTATCGCCCTGACGCTGCCAAACGGATCAGCGCCACTTTGCAAAACGGGGGCCCCGGGCCCTTCCTTGGGAGGAACAACAATGAAATTCAAATCCACCGCGCTTCTGGGCGCTGCGGCTCTGGCCTTGCTGGCAGGAACCGCTTCGGCGGGCGATCTGGCCTGCCTGATCACCAAGAACAACACCAACCCCTTCTTCGTGAAAATGAAGGAAGGCGCCGAGGCTGCCGCTTCTGCCGCCGGTCTGGATTTCCAGGCCTATGCCGGTGAAAAGGACGGCGACGCTGCCCCGCAGATCACCGCCATCGAAAACTGCATCGCGGCGGGCGCCAAGGGTATCCTGATCACGCCGTCGAACGATTCGGTCGGACCGGCTTTGAAAGATGCCCGCGCCGCAGGCATCCTCGTGATCGCTCTCGACACTCCCCTTGCCGATGCAGAAGCCCAGGACATCACCTTTGCGACCGACAACTTCGAAGCCGGTCTGCGCATCGGCAAATGGGCTGCGGGCAAACTGGGTGCAGAGGCGGCCAATGCCAAGATCGCCATGCTGGACATCAACAAGGACAACATCTCGGTCGATGTTGCCCGTGACACCGGCTTCCTGGTTGGTTTCGGCATCGAAGTGCCGGATCTGACCGTGATGGGTTCGGAAACCGATCCCCGCGTCATCGGCCACGAAAGCTCGGACGCGAACCCCGAAGGTGGTCTGCGCGCCATGGAAACCCTGCTGGCAAAAGACCCCGACATCAACGTGGTCTATACCATCAACGAACCGGCTGCCGAGGGTGCCTATCAGGCCTTGAAGAACGCCGGCAAGGAAGGCCAGGCGATCATCGTCTCGGTTGACGGCGGCTGCCCCGGCATCGCTTCGGTCAAGTCGGGCGTCATCGGCGCCACCTCGCAGCAATACCCGCTGCTGATGGCCTCCAAGGGCATCGAAGCCATTGTCGCCTACGCCAAGGACGGCACCAAGCCGACCGTTACGGAAGGCCTGTCGTTCTACAATACCGGCGTGAACCTGATCACCGACCAGCCGGTCGAGGGCGTGGAATCGCTGGACAGCACCAAGGGCACCGAGCTCTGCTGGGGCTGATACGACCCACCAAGTGGCTTGATTAACAGAAGGGCGGCTTTTAGGGTCGCCCTTCTTCACAGGCGAAACACGGATCACACGGGTTTCGATGTCATCACGCAGGGAGACCGCAGCGATGAGCGCGCCGGATGCACCTACCAAAACCATTTCCGACTTCGAGGCGACGCTGACCAAGGCCGATACGGCGGTTGCGGCTTTCGAAAAGGATGACCGGTCCTTGATCCCGGTCATTCGCGGCTATCTGCGCCGCTTTCCGACGCTGATCCCGGCTCTCGTGCTTTTCGTGTCGATCGTCGCCTTCAGCATCATCGCGCCGCGCTTTCTGGGCATGGGCGCGCTTTCGACGGTTCTGAAACAGGTCACCGTGACAGGCTTTGTGGCGCTTGCCCAAACGCTGGTGATCCTGACCGCCGGGATCGACCTGTCGGTCGGTGCGATCCTTGTGGTGGCCTCGCTGATCATGGGCAACCTAGCTGTGATCTCGGGCCTTCCGGTCGCCGTGGCCATCGTGATCGGCATCTTCTTTGGCGGGTTGATGGGGTTCGTCAACGGCGTCCTGGTCGCAAAGATGAAACTGCCGCCCTTCATCGTGACCTTGGGCACCTTGTCGATCTTCAACGCGCTCAAGCTGTGGTATTCGGCGTCCGAATCGATCCGCAACGTGGATATCGAGGAAAAGGCGGCGGGGCTTTTGTGGTTCGGGCAGGGCTTCAACTTTGGCGGTGCCAGCCTGACCTATGGCGGCATCACGCTGATCCTGCTGGCCGCCGTTCTGTGGTATGTGCTGAACCAGACCGCCTGGGGCCGCCATGTGCACGCCATCGGCGATGATCCGGACGCGGCCATGCTGTCGGGCATCCGGGTGGATCGCACGCTGATCTCGGTTTACGCCGTGGCCGGTCTGATCTGTGGCTTTGCCGCCTGGATCGCGATTGGTCGGGTGGGATCGGTTTCACCCATCGCCTTTGACACGGTCAACCTTGGGTCGATCACCGCTGTGGTGATCGGGGGAACCTCGTTGTTCGGCGGGCGCGGGTCGATCGTCGGCTCGGTCCTTGGGGCCTTTATCGTGGGCGTGTTCAACACCGGCCTGTCGCTGGCGGGTGTCGACGATTATTGGCAGATGTTCGCGGCAGGTTGCCTGGTGATCATCGCCGTTGCACTGGACCAATGGCTGCGGAGGGCTTCGCAATGACAACTGGAACTCCTATCCTGCGTGCGCGCGGGTTGATGAAGCGCTATGGGACCGTGGTGGCCATGAACGGCGCCGACTTCGACCTGAACGCGGGCGAGATCGTGGCGGTCATCGGCGACAACGGCGCGGGAAAATCCACCATGATCAAGGCGCTTGCGGGTGCCGTGATCCCCGATCATGGCGTGATCGAACTGGATGGTCAGCCGGTGCAGTTCCGCGGCCCCGACGATGCCCGGGCCCTGGGCATCGAGACGGTCTATCAGAACCTGGCGATGTCGCCGGCCCTGTCGATTGCCGACAACATGTTTCTGGGCCGCGAGTGGCGCAAGCCCGGCATCCTCGGCTCGGTCTTTCGCCAGATGGACCGCCCCCGGATGGAGAAATTCGCCCGCGACAAGCTGTCGGAACTGGGGCTGATGACCATCCAGAACATCAACCAGACGGTGGAAACCCTGTCGGGTGGCCAGCGTCAGGGCGTGGCGGTGGCGCGGGCTGCGGCCTTCGGCTCAAAGGTGGTTATCCTCGACGAACCCACCGCCGCCCTTGGCGTCAAGGAAAGCCGCCGCGTGCTGGAACTGATCCGCGACGTGCGCGCGCGCGGCATTCCGATCATCCTGATCAGCCACAACATGCCGCATGTCTTCGAAGTGGCCGACCGCATCCACATCCACCGCCTGGGACGGCGCCTGTGCGAAATCAATCCTAAGGACTATTCGATGTCCGATGCGGTTGCTTTCATGACCGGCGCCAAGCTGCCCGAAGGGGTTACCGAACAGGCGTGACCTTCGCCCCGTCGGGGGGCGACGCGCAGATCCCGCCACACATGGCGCGCGCCCGGAGCGGACCGGACGCGCGCCATCTGCTTTTCGGGTACGGGCTAGTACGGACTAGATCCGGCCTGTCATCAGCAGCACGACCACGACAAGCAGCAGCACACCGATCACCCCGACACCGCCATTGCCGTAGCCGTAACCATAGCCCCCGATGCGTCCGCTGAACCCCCCGAGCAGGGCGATGACCAGCAAGATCACCAGGATTGTTCCAAGAGACATGTCACGATTCCTTCCGATTCCGGCAGTCGCAAGACCTGCGACGCTGCCCATGTCCCGGATTGAAACCTCATATTCACATCTGCGGCACTGATGCAGGTCAAGACCTGAACCTCCGGGTGGAAATTGTGAGGCATCCTTGCCGCAGGGAACCATTCGCCCGTGTCGGGCGTTGTCGACCTGGAAGACACTTCGTCTTCGGAACAGGAGACAAGATGCGGAACCTCATATTGATTGCGCCCGTCGTTGCCCTTTTGACCGGCTGCGTCGGCATGACCCAGGACCAGATGGCGGGCACCGCAGGAGGTGCTGTCATCGGGGCCGTGGTCACGCCGAACGACCGTTTGCAAGGTGCGCTGATTGGCGGAGCGGTCGGACTGGCGGCGGTCACGCTGCTGGGCTACGACGCGCAGGGCAACTGCGTGTACCAGCGCGCGGACGGCAGCCGCTATGCGGCCGTTTGCCCCTGAGGCGACACGGACAGGTCCGGGCGCGCGTGGTCCGGACCTGCCACGTCAGGCGACGGGCCGCCTGACCAGGCGTCCGGCCTATTCCTTCAACAGCAGGGCCAGCGCAAGAACCGTCAGCGCCACGCCCCCCAGAACCGCCAGCGGCGGCCCGCCCTTGCCCAGCCCAAGCTCCCACAGGATCACCCAGGACGGCACCAGATAGGTATAGGCCATCACCTTGGCCGAGGGCAGGCGCAGGCTGGCGAACTGCAACAGGACAAAGGTTGCCCCGGTCGCCGCGACCGCCACATAGATCAGGCAGACCCAGACGATGCCGGGCAAGGCCGTCCAGTCGGTTGCAAGAACCTCGCGCCAGCCCCACAGCGCCACCATCAGCGCCCCGCCCACCATGGTGCCGGTGGCGAAAACCACCGAAACCTCGCCGCGGTTCAGCCGTCGTACCATGGGCGTGTACAGGGCATGGGCGATGCAGCCGACGAAGAACAACTGTTCGCCAAAGCCCACTTTCCACGCCAGCAGCACGGACAGGTCGGCGCGAAAGATCACCCAAAGGGCGCCCGTCGCCCCCAGGGCCAGCGCCAGCGCCATCCGCCCGGTCAACCGCTGCCGCATCAGGGCCCAGCCAAATCCCGCCGCCATCGCCGGGGTCAGCGTGAAGACCGCCGCCATCGACACGGCCCCGGCGGTTTTCAGCCCTTCGAACATCAGGACGAAATAGATGCCCATCAATCCGCCCAGCACGCCATAGCGCCAGGGCGCCGCAAAGGCGGCGCGGGGAATGCCCTTGCCAAAGGCCGCCAGCGCGCCGACCAGAATGGCCGACAGGGCAAAGCGCCCGACCGTCATCGCCTCGGGGGCGATGAAGGGGCTGGCCAGATGCCCTAGGGAAAACGACCCCGCCACCAGCGCCGAAAATCCCAGCATCGCCAGATGCCCGCGCTGCGCTTCGGTCAAGGTCAACACGCGCTCCAATCCACCGAAGCCGATTTCAATGCCGTCAGAAAGCTTTGCACCTTCAACGTCCGGTGCAGATCGACATGGGTGACAATCCACAACGGGCTGTCCCATTCGGGCTGCGAGGGCATCACCTCGATCAGGTCGGGATCGCCCTGCGCCGCCCGCAACAGGTGAAACCCGATGCCCAGACCGGCCCGCAGCGCGGCTTCGGTCGCGGCGGGTTCGGTCACGCGAAAGGTGATCGCCTGTTCGGGAACGGTGTCGCGCAGCCATTTGTGAAACGGCGCCCGCGATTCCGGCCCGTCCGCCCCGATAAAGCGGTGGTTGGCGAAATCCTGCGGCCCCGTCGGCAGGCCGTGGCGGTCTGCATAAGACCGGCTGGCGTAAAGCCCCCATCTGACCTTTGCCAGCGGAAAGACCACATTGTCGGGTTCCTGCGGCGCGGCCCCCGCCCGGATCGCGACATGCGCCTCGCCGTAGTCCAGCCGGAACAGGCGCATGTCGGTCAGAAACCGGATGATGACCTGCGGATGGGCCGCCTGATAACTGGCAAAGACCGGGGCCAGCATGGTGCCGATCCCGGTGATCGAGGTCACCACCAACTCTCCGGCCACAACCTCGCCCAGCCCCTTGATCCGGCTGGACAACTGGCCGAACTGCTCTTCGGTGGTCTTGGCCACCGCCATCAGGTCGCGTCCGGCTTCGGTGGCGGTGTAACCGCGGGCGTGGCGCTGAAACAGCCGGGTCCCCAACCGCTTTTCCAAAGCGTCGATGTGGCGGATCACGGTGGCATGATGCACGCCCAGAACCTCGGCCGCGCCCGACACGGTGCCCATCCGTGCCACCTGAAAGGCCGTGCGGATTTCGTCCCAGTTTTCCATCGCCCGATCTCCTGTGCGCTTGTGCACAGGAAAACCCTGAACCACGGGGATTGGAAAGGGTCTGTGTCTGCGTGGGGAGCGAAAACTGGAAGAAACCTGCGGAACCGGATACTCTGCGGCAGAGGTGCCGGATGCTGCCGATCCTGACGACCCCTGAACGGCTGATCCTGCGGTCCCGCCCTTGGGTCCTTGGCATCGGCTTGATCTGCGCCATGCTGATCTTTGCCGCCATTGCCCTGAACAAATTCCTGACCGCCGACCCCGACGAGGGCAGCAAGATGCTGATCCTGTTTGCCGCCTTTGCCGCCGCCTTTGCCATCTTTGTGCGCCAAGAGGTTGTCATTCTTGATCGCGCGGCCAACGCCGTGGTGATCCGCAGCGCCACGGTCATCGGGGCGCGTGAACAGCGCCGCGTGCTGTCCGATGTTGCCCGCGCCTCGACCGAGCTGGATCCCGACAGCGGTGGGGAAAGCCGTGGCAAGCTGCGCCGCCCGGTTCTGGTGCTGACCGGCGGCGAAAGGGTGCCCTTGTCGGCAGTCTTCGCCACCGGACCCGAAGCCGAAATCGCCGCCCGCGCCATCAACACCTGGCTGAACCGCCGCAAGACTTGACTCTCCCCCCCTTCCGGCGTATCCGCCCGACCATTCCCCGGAGGCTGAACGCTTCCGGTCCCTGTGGCTATGCCCGGGATCGCCACCTGTCAGCGCGTTGCGCCCACAGGTGCTGTTCCGCATTGGTCTTGGGGTTCAGACTGCCGGACCCCATATCGGGGCCACCCTAAACGACAGGAGCGCGCGATGTTCGAGAGCCTTTCAGACCGCCTTGGGTCGGTCTTCGATCGCCTGACCAAGGCCGGCGCGCTGTCGGAAGCCGATGTTGACGCCGCCCTGCGCGAAGTGCGCACCGCCCTGCTGGAAGCCGACGTTTCGCTGGCCGTTGCGCGCGACTTCATCAAGGCGGTCAAGACCCGCGCCATCGGGCAGGCGGTGACCAAATCGGTCACGCCGGGGCAGCAGGTCGTGAAGATCGTCCATGACGAGTTGATCAGGGTTCTGGCGGGCGACGACGAGCCCGAGGCGCTGAAGATCGACAACCCGCCCTCGGCAATTCTGATGGTGGGTCTGCAAGGCTCGGGCAAGACTACGACCACCGCAAAGCTGGCCAAGCGGTTGAAGGTAAAGAACGGCAAGCGCGTGCTTTTGGCCAGCCTTGACACCAACCGCCCGGCCGCGATGGAACAGTTGGCCATTCTGGGCACCCAGATCGGTGTGGACAGCCTGCCCATCGTCAAGGGCGAAAGCGCGGTGCAGATCGCGCGGCGGGCCAAGACCCAGGCCGCGATGGGCGGCTATGACGTGGTGTTCTTCGACACCGCAGGCCGCCTGCATATCGACGAAATCCTGATGGAGGAGATTCAGGCCGTCCGCGACATCGCGCAGCCGCGCGAGACCCTGCTTGTGGTCGATGGTCTGACCGGGCAGGACGCGGTGAACGTCGCCACCGAATTTGACGGCAAGGTGGGCATCACCGGCGTCGTGCTGACCCGGATGGACGGCGACGGCCGGGGCGGCGCTGCGCTGTCGATGCGCGCGGTCACCGGCAAGCCGATCCGCTTTGTCGGTCTGGGCGAAAAGATGGACGCGCTGGAGACCTTCGAGGCCGACCGCGTTGCGGGCCGCATCCTGGGCATGGGCGACATCGTGGCGCTGGTCGAAAAGGCGCGCGAGACCTTCGAGGTCGAGCAGGCCGAACGCATGGCGCGGCGCTTTGCCAAGGGCATGTTCAACATGAACGACATGCGGATGCAGATGGAGCAGATGCAGAAGATGGGCGGCATGCAGGGCCTGTAGGTCATGTTGCCTGGCGTGGGCGGCATGGCCAAACAGGCCGAGGCGGCGGGTTTCAACGACAAGATGATTGCCCATCAGGTCGCGCTGATCAACTCGATGACCAAGAAAGAGCGCGCCAACCCCGACCTTCTGGCGGCCAGCCGGAAAAAGCGCATCGCGGCGGGGGCCGGCATGGACGTGGCCGCGCTGAACCGGCTGTTGAAACAGCACAAGCAGATGGCCGATGTGATGAAGAAGATGGGCAAGGGCGGCATGATGAAACAAGCCATCCGCCAGATGATGGGCGCAAAGGGTACTGGCGGTGGCATGCCCGACCCGTCGAAAATGGGTGCGGCGGAACTGGCCGAATTGTCCAAGGGCATGCAGCAGGGCCTGTCGCAGGGCGGCGGTTTTCCCGGCATGCCCAAGGGGCTGACCCTGCCCGC
>JANMJC010000250.1:0-2782 GCA_031371185.1 Paracoccaceae bacterium
GGGTCTGTGCAAACCACTGCAGCGCCTGGGGGCCGAACCTTTCGACCAGCCAGCGCTCTTCGCGCGCGATGTAGTGGCGCGTCACGATCCACAGGAAACCGCCCAGCACCACAAGACCCAAGGGCACGTCCCACCACAGCACGGCCGCCAGGATCAACAGCGCCTCGCCCAGATAGATGGGGTTGCGCGTCAACCGGAAGATTCCGGTGGTGACAAGCGCTTTGGGGCGTGCGCGCGGGTTCAGCGGGGTGCGCGCCCTTGCCATCTGAAAGGCGGCCGCGACCATCAACCCCAGACCGGCGACCAAGGGGACGAGGGCCCATTTGCCAAGCGCAAGTCCCGAGGGGCCGGTGACCCACAAAAGCGCACGAAGGACCGCGACGCAGGCCAGTGTCAGGACCGGCGGCCAGTCCAACCATCGCTGCAATGTGGCGATCAAGGGCCCCTCCGACAGTTTCTGCGCCTGCACTATGAACAAGCCCCACCGAGTTGCAATCGCTTTTGACCGGCGCAATTGCTTTTGACCGCCTGTCGGGGCGCAAGGGAACGGCCAAAGCATTTCAAGCTTGAACCTTCTCGGCGCAGTTCCTATTGATCCCGGGCGCAAGGCGGTGCAGCCTTGACGCGCGAAGGAGACCGCCTTGACCGATTTTGCAGCCACCAAACGCCAGTTTCATCTGCCTAAGGGCATGATCTATCTTGATGGCAACTCACTGGGTCCCCTGCCCAGGACGGCGGCAGCGCGCGTCGCGCGCACCGTCACCGAAGAATGGGGCGGGATGCTGATCACCGGCTGGAACAAGGCGGGCTGGATGGACAAGCCGATGGCGGTCGGCAACCGCATCGCGCGGCTGATCGGCGCGGAAGAGAACTCGGTGGCGATGGGCGACACGCTGTCGATCAAGGTCTATCAGGCGCTCGCCTCGGCGCTGGAGATGAACCCGACCCGGCGGGTGATCCTGTCGGACAGCGGCAACTTTCCGTCCGATCTGTACATGGCGCAGGGGCTGTGCCGTACCCTGGGGCCTGATTATTCGCTGAAGATCGTGGCGCCGGAACAGGTTCTGGACGCCCTCGACGACACCATCGCGGTGACGATGATCACCGAGGTCGATTATCGCACCGGACGCAAGCATGACATGGCGGCGATCACGGCGCGCGCCCATGCTCATGGCGCGCTGACGGTCTGGGATCTGGCGCATTCGGCGGGGGCGCTGCCGGTGGAACTGGCCAAGGCTGGGGCGGATTTCGCCTGCGGCTGCACCTACAAATACCTGAATTCCGGCCCCGGCGGCCCGGCCTTCATCTATGTCGCCCCCCGCCATCAGGATGTGGCCCGCCCGGCCCTGTCGGGGTGGCAGGGCCACGATGCGCCCTTTGCCTTCGATCTGGATTACCGACCCGCCACCGGGGCCGAGCGGATGCGCGTGGGCACGCCGCCCATCCTGCAACTGGCCGCGTTGGAGGCGTCCCTGGACATCTGGGACGGCGTGGACATGGCCGATCTGCGCGCGGCCTCGCTGGCGCTGACCGACCAGTTCATCGCCGAGGTCGAGGCCGCCTGCCCGGACCTGACCCTTGCCACCCCGCGCGACCCCGCGATGCGCGGCTCTCAGGTGTCGTTCCGCCATCCGCAGGGCTATGCCATCATGCAGGCCCTGATCGCGCGCGGCGTGATCGGCGATTTCCGCGCCCCCGACATCATCCGCTTTGGCTTTACCCCCCTGTTCATCGATGCAGGCGACGTCAGCGGTGCCTCGCGGATTCTGGCGCAGGTCATGGCACAGGACCTGTGGGACCGCCCCGAATACAAGGCCCGCAAGAAGGTCACATGAGAACGATCCGCCCCTACTTTCCCACCGACCGCGCCGCCACCGATCTGGTGTTCTTCCGCGCCGTGCGCGAAGGGTCTGCGGCGTTTTACACCGAGGCCGAGCGTGCCGCCTGGGCGCCCGGGCGCCCGCCCGACCCGAACCAGCGTGACAAGCTTCTGGATCAGGCCGCTTGGGTGGCCGAAGAGGGCGGCCGCGTGACCGGCTTCATGTCACTTTGCCCGGATGGCGAGTTGGACATGGCCTTTGTCATCCCCGAGGTGATGGGCGATGGCACGGCGGCGGCCCTGTATGACCGGCTGTTGGCCCATGCCCGCGAACAGGGCTTGACCCGCCTGACCGTCCACGCATCGCCCCAGTCCAACCGCTTTCTGACGCGTCGGGGATGGGGCGTCGATGGCATGGAGCGGATCGAGGACGGCGGACAGGTGTTTGATTTGTATCTGATGTCGCTGAGCCTGACATGACGCGACACTTGACCCTGAGAGCGTGACGGCTCTTGACGGGCCCCGATCTGTTTTTTCTGCCCGGAATCAAGCGCAAAGCTCGCCGGGCAATGCCCGTCTGCCCCCACGGGCGGGCATTGCCCTACGTTGTGCGGGGTGAACGAAAAAAGGGTGGCCGGTTCCATGAACGCCCGTCCCGCTTCAAGACCGGTGGACGAAGCCGCCCCGCATCGGATAGGCTGACCCCATGACCATGTCCCCGACCCCTCCGCTGTGCCGTCCTTCGGGCTGGATCTGCTTGTGGCGGACCTTGGGCAATTCGTCGGTTCTGGACCGGGGGCCAGGCGTCTGACCGACGCCTTCCCCCCCTTTCAACACCGGAGACCCCCATGCCCCCCCATGACCCCGCCCGCGATGGCGCCCAGATGTCGTTCGACGGACGCATGTCCTATGGCGACTATCTGCAGATCGACCGCATCCTGACCGCGCAGCACCTTTTGACCG
>JANMJC010000591.1:0-5931 GCA_031371185.1 Paracoccaceae bacterium
ATTTTCATCAAGAAACACATGATCTTTTCGGATTCGGTGCGGCTTGGCGGCGACCACGTCACCTCGGACATCGCCAAAGGCCTTCAGGTTCCCGTGACGGTGGCCGAGCGCATCAAGACCAAGCATGGCGGCGTGCATGCCACCGGCATGGATGACCGCGAGATGATCGAGATCGGCGGCGAAAGCGGCGACTGGGACAAGGACCGCCGTCAGGTCAGCCGGACCGAATTGATCGGCATCATGCGCCCGCGCGTCGAGGAAATCCTGGAAGATGTGCGCGCGCGGCTGGATGTGGCGGGCTTTGGCCATTTGCCCAGCCAACAGATCGTGCTGACCGGCGGGGCCAGCCAGATCCCCGGGCTGGACGGCATGGCCGCCCGCATCCTGGGCCCGCGCGTGCGCATGGGTCGCCCCCTGCGGGTGCAGGGCCTGCCGCAGGCCGCCAACGGCCCGGCGTTTTCGACGGCGGTGGGCCTGTGCCTGTTTGCTGCACATCCGCAAGACGAGTGGTGGGACTTTGACATTCCCGCCGAAAGATATCCGGCACGGTCGCTGAAAAGGGCCTATCGATGGTTCAAGGACAATTGGTAACCCACAAGATCCTGCGATCACGGCAATATCCCGCTGAAAGGCGTGGCAAATCTCCCATATTTTGTGGGAAAACGAATGATTCTGCGTGACCTCGGGCGCATCTGTGGATAGAATTGTGGATAACTGACGCGGCGGCCTCCGGGGACAGAGGTGCAAGCCAAAGAAACGGACCCTGCGGCGGCCACCGCACGGCAACAAGAACAGGCGGACAGACAATGACATTGAACCTGACGATGACCTCGCAGCGCGAAGAGCTGAAGCCGCGCATCACGGTGTTTGGCGTCGGCGGCGCCGGTGGCAATGCGGTCAACAACATGATCGACAAAGACCTGCAAGGGGTCGAGTTCGTCGTGGCGAACACCGACGCGCAGGCGCTGAGCCAGTCCAAGGCCGGCGCGCGCATCCAGATGGGTCTGAAAGTCACCGAAGGTCTGGGGGCCGGGGCGCGCCCGACGGTCGGTGCGGCTGCGGCCGAAGAGACGATCGAGGAAATCGTCGATCATCTGGCCGGCGCGCATATGTGTTTCATCACGGCGGGCATGGGCGGCGGCACCGGAACCGGCGCGGCGCCGATCATCGCGCAGGCGGCGCGCGAACTGGGCGTGCTGACCGTGGGTGTCGTGACCAAGCCGTTCCAGTTCGAAGGCAACAAGCGGATGAAGCAGGCCGAAGACGGCATTGCGGCGCTGCAAAAGGTTGTCGATACCCTGATCGTCATTCCCAACCAGAACCTGTTCCGACTGGCCAACGAACGCACCACCTTCACCGACGCCTTCGCGATGGCCGACGACGTGCTGTATCAAGGCGTCAAGGGCGTGACCGACCTGATGGTGCGTCCCGGTCTGATCAACCTGGATTTCGCCGACGTGCGCGCCGTGATGGACGAGATGGGCAAGGCGATGATGGGCACCGGCGAGGCGACGGGCGAGAACCGCGCCGTGCAGGCCGCCGAAAAGGCCATTGCCAACCCGCTTCTGGATGAAATCAGCCTGCATGGCGCCAAGGGTGTTCTGATCAACATCACCGGCGGCTATGATCTGACCCTGTTCGAGTTGGACGAGGCCGCCAACATCATCCGCGAAAAGGTCGATCCGGACGCCAACATCATCGTCGGCTCGACGCTGGACCCGACGATGGAGGGCGCGCTGCGGGTGTCCGTTGTCGCCACCGGAATCGATGCCAATCAGGCCCGTGCCGAAGTGCCCGTCACCCGCCGCTCGATGGCCGAACCGCTGAAGCCAGCGGTTGCCATGCCCCCGGCCTATGTCGCCGAACCCCGTCGCGAACAGGCCGCAGCGCCCGCGCCGCAGCCCGCCCCGGCCCCGGTGGCCCAACCGGCCGCCGATCTGTTCCACACGCATGAGGCCGCCGAGACCGAGGCTTTCGAAGACGAGATGCCCGCCCCGGCCTACCGCCCGCAGCCCGAAGCGGCAGCCACCTTGCATCTGCGCGGTGCCGCAGGTTCGGCCCCCGCCCACAACGACGATGCGGCGGCCTTCGTGGCCCCGCGTCCCCGGACCGCCGGCACGCCCTCGCCCGAGGCTTTGGCCCGGTTGCAGGCCGCCGTCAGCCGCGCCCCCGCCATGGCGGGCCAGTCGCCGCGCGGAACGGCCCCGCAAATGCCCGCCGTCCAGCGGTCCCCGGCCCAGGCACCTGCGGCCAAACCGGCGGCCGAGCGTCCGCGCTTTGGCATCGGCAGCCTGATCAACCGGATGGCCGGTGGCCATGCCGACCCGACCCCCGAGCGCGCGCAACCCGCCCGCCAGCAGCCGCCCGTTACCGCCTATGATGACGAGCCGGAACTGTCGGCGGACCAGGAGCGGATCGAGATCCCGGCCTTCCTGCGCCGCCAGGCCAACTGACGCCCCTGAAATCCACCAAGGGAAAGCCCGGGTCACCCCCGGGCTTTTTCCTTTTGAATCATACTCTTACCGACCGAAAGACATCTGTCATATTCGGTTACAAACTGTGAGTTGAAGGCCCGGCTTTCTGGCCCTAATTCAGGTGTCCTAGCCCCCCGAGAGGGGCATTGTCCCGAGGTCACCCGTTTCGTGCAGAACACGTTGAAATCGCCTGTCATCTTTCGCGGCCGCGGACTGCACTCCGGCCAACCCGTGCGCATGGTCCTGCGCCCGGCATCGGCGGATTACGGGGTCTGGTTCAGCCGCACCGATCTGACCGGCAACGACGCCATGATCCCCGCCCGTTGGGATGCGGTCGTGCCGTCGAAGCTGTGCACGATGATCAGCAATGCCGCCGGGGTGACGGTGTCGACCATTGAACATCTGATGGCGGCCCTTGCCGGTCTGGGGCTGAACAACGTTCTGGTGGAAATCGACGGCCCCGAGGTTCCGATCCTTGACGGCTCGGCCGCGCCCTATGTCGAGGGCATCCTGGCGCGGGGCCTGCGCGCGCAGGGCGAGCCGGTGCGTGCCATGCGCATTCTGAAAACGATCGAGGTGCAGGACGGTCCCAGTTGGGCGCGTCTGGAGCCGGCAGAAATGCTGGAGATCGACTTTGCCATTCAATTCGACGTCAAGGCGATCGGCAGCCAGTCGCGCCGCTTGAACCTGTCGAACGGGGCCTTCGTGCGCGAATTATGCGACAGCCGCACCTTCTGCCTGCAGTCCGATATCGACGTGATGCGGCGCCGGGGTCTGGCCTTGGGCGGCACCCTGGAAAACGCCGTGGTGTTTGACGGCGACCGCGTGCTGACCCCGGGCGGTTTGCGCCACCCCGACGAACCGGTGCGCCACAAGATGCTGGATGCCATGGGCGATCTGGCGCTGGCGGGGGGGCCGATCCTGGGCCGCTATGTCGGCAACCGGGCCGGGCACGCGCTGACCAACGCCCTGCTGCGCAAGTTGTTTGCGACCCCGGGATCGTACCGGATGGTGGATTGCGCGGGCACGACCGAAGGAAAGCTGCCCGGCGTCGGCGTAGTTCGGCAAGATTTGCCCGCCTTTGCCTAAGCTGGCGCAAAACAGCGATTGCCGTTTTGCGCCCCGAAATTATCTGTGCTAGGACAACGTCAGAACAGCCGAACCCCGTGGGGGCAGCATTCGGGCAGCAATGGGATTTGCGGAAGATGGCAGGCGGTAAGTGGGGTGCTGCACAGGGCTTGGGTGTGGCGCTTCTCATTTCGGCATTGGCCGCCTGCTCTCCCGAGCCGACGCAATTGCCGCTGGAAAACTATACCGCCGAGCAGATCTTTCAGCGCGGCGAACTGGAGCTGGAAACCAGCAAGCGCCCCAAGGATTCGCTGATCTACTTCCAGGAAGTCGAACGGCTGTATCCCTATACCGAATGGGCCAAGCGCGCGCTGATCATGCAGGCCTTCGTGCTGCACAAGACCAAGCAATACGAAGAGGCCCGCGCCGCGTCGCAGCGCTTTCTTGATTTCTATCCCGGTGATGAAGACGCGGCCTATGCCAGCTATCTGATGGCGCTGTCCTATTACGACCAGATCGATGAAGTCGGTCGCGATCAGGGCCTGACCTTTCAGGCGCTGCAAGCCCTGCGCAACGTGATCGAAACCTATCCCGACAGCGAATACGCCCAATCCGCGATCCTGAAATTCGACCTCGCCTTTGACCATCTGGCGGGCAAGGAAATGGAGATTGGCCGCTACTACCTGAAGGGCCGCCATTACACCGCCGCGATCAACCGGTTCCGCGTGGTGGTCGAACAGTTCCAGACCACGACCCACACGGCCGAGGCGTTGCACCGTCTGGTCGAATGCTATCTGGGCCTTGGCCTGACCGAAGAGGCGCAGACGGCAGGAGCCATTCTGGGTTACAACTACCAATCCTCGCCCTTCTATCAAGACAGCTTCAACCTCTTGAAAAAGCAAGGCCTTGCGCCCGAAGCAAAAGGGACAAGCTGGCTTTCCGCGATCTATCGCCAGATGATCAAGGGCGAATGGCTGTAACGCTTTTGCCATGGCCAAAGGGCGGGGGCCGTCATGCTGACCAGTCTTGAGATTCGCGATGTCTTGATCATCGACCGGCTGGAGCTGACCTTTCAGGCTGGCCTGAACGTGCTGACCGGAGAGACCGGGGCCGGCAAGTCGATCCTGCTGGACGCTTTGGGCTTGGTGCTGGGCTGGCGCGGACGGGCCGATCTGGTGCGCACCGGGGCGGCCCAGGGCGAGGTGGTGGCGGCCTTCGATCTGGGGCCCGGGCACGCCGCCCTGGAGGTGCTGGCCGCCGCGGGGATTGCGGTTGAACCGGGCGAAGAGGTGATCCTGCGCCGGGTGGTGGCCCCCGATGGCCGCAAGCAGGGGTTCATCAACGACCGCCGGGTCTCGGGCGAGGTGTTGCGCGATCTGGGCGAGGTTCTGGTGGAACTGCACGGCCAGCATGATGACCGGGGACTCTTGAACCCACGCGGCCACCGGGTGCTGCTGGATACTTTCGCAAGCGTTGATCTGGCCCCGTTGCGGGCCGCCTGGCGCGCGCAATCGCAGGCGCGCGACCAGTTGCGCGCCGCCGAACAGGCGCTGACCCGCGCCGGGGCCGAAGAGGGCTTTCTGCGCCACGCCGTGGCCGAGTTGGACAAGTTGATGCCGGAACCCGGCGAAGAAGCCACGCTGGATGCGCGGCGTCGCACCATGCAGGCCGCCGAAAAGGTGCGCGGCGACATTGCCAAGGCGATGGCCGCGATGGGCGAGGGGGCAGGTGCCCTGCTGCGCGACGCGCAGCGCTGGCTGGAAGGGGCGGCGGAACGCTTTGATTCGGCGCTGGATCAGCCGCTGGCGGCGCTGTCGCGGGCTCAGGTCGAACTGGCCGAGGCCGAAGAGGGCGTGGCGCGCGTGCTGCGCGCGCTGAACTTCTCGCCCGACGAGTTGGACCAGGTGGAAGAGCGCCTGTTCGCCATTCGCGCCATGGCCCGCAAGCATGGTGTTCTGGCCGATGATCTGGGCGGGTTTGCCGAAGACCTGCGCGGGCGATTGCAGGCGATCGATCTGGGAACGGCGGGCCTGGAACGGCTGCGTCAGGCGGTGGCCGGGGCCGAGGCCGACTATCTGCGTCTCGCTGACCGGCTGACAGCGCAACGCCGCGCGGCGGCCAAGCGGCTGGACCGCGCCATGGCCGCCGAACTGGCGCCCCTGAAGATGGAACGCGCGTCCTTTGTGACCGAAGTAACCGGCGGCGAGGCCGGACCCGAAGGGATGGACGCCGTCACCTTTACCGTGGCCACAAACCCCGGCGCGCCGGCCGGGCCGTTGAACAAGATCGCTTCGGGCGGCGAGCTTAGCCGGTTTCTTCTGGCGCTGAAGGTCTGCCTGACCGGTGATACCCCCGGCCTGACCATGATATTCGACGAGATCGACCGCGG
>JANMJC010000376.1:0-3669 GCA_031371185.1 Paracoccaceae bacterium
CTCGCAGATCGCCATTGCGCAGGGGTTGAAGGGGCCGGGGCTGACGCTTTCGACTGCCTGCGCCAGTTCCAACCACGCCATCGGGCTGGCCGGGCAGATGGTGGCCCTGGGGCAGGCCGAAGTGATGCTGGCCGGGGGCACCGAGGCGATGCTGGATTTCGGCGGCATCAAGGTGTGGGAGGCGCTGCGCGTGCTGTCGCCCGACGGCTGCCGCCCGTTCTGCGCCAGCCGCAACGGCATGGTGCAGGGCGAAGGGGCGGCGGTGTATGTGCTGGAACCGCTGGACCGCGCGCGGGGACGGGGAGCGAAGATTCTGGCGGAAATTGTCGGCTTTGGCATGACCAGCGATGCGGTGGACATGATCGTGCCGCAGGTTGACGGCGCGGTGCGCGCGATGGAAAAGGCCCTGCGGCAGGCCGGGCTGGAGGCCCGCGACATCGGTTATGTCAACGCCCATGGCACCGGAACCCTGGCCAACGACCGCACCGAGGCGCAGGCGCTTGCCCAGGTCTTCGGGCCCCACGGCGTGCCTGTATCGTCGACCAAGGGCGCGCATGGCCATCTGATCGGGGCGGCGGGGGCGGTGGAACTGATCGCCTGCCTTCTGGCGCTGACCGACGGCCTCCTGGCCCCGACCGTCGGGGTTGAGGCGGCGGAACCGGCACTGCAGGTCGATCTGGTCTGCGGTGCGGCGCGCGCGGCCCCGGTGCGGGCCTGCCTGTCCAACAGCTTTGCCTTTGGCGGTTTGAACGCGGTGCTGTGCCTGTCCGCTTCCCCATGACGATGTGAAAAGGGGCAGGAAAACCAGCCCCTTGCCGCAAAGTCCTCATGCGATGGATTACTTGGTATTGGCCGCCGTGACCGCGTCAAACCCGGCGGTGAAGCCTTTCAGCGACACCTTGACCGAAACCTTCTGATCCGGAGCGCCCGCCGGTACCAGCGTGATGGTTGCTTCGGCGCCGTTCTTCATCTGGGCGATCTGATCGCCGGAAAATCCGATGCGCGCGATGCAGCCATCGGTGCCGCAGACGGTATAGGGATAGATCATCGGCTTGTTGGCATCGACGCCGACCGCAAGATTGGCCGACAACAGCGTGTCCAGCGGCACCAGAATGGCCGCCCCGGCCGCCGCCTGTCCGCCCGGCGGCAGGTTGAAGATCGACATCTCGGCTGTCGGGTTGCCATCGGCGGTTTTCAGCAACTGGTACAGCCGGCAGGGGTCCGACCCGTCAGCCGCCTTGACGCAGCGCAGTTCCCATTCGTCGAAGGTGTCGGCAAGGTAAAGATCGCCCACCACGGCCTCGGCCTCGGTTTTCAGCGCGGCGGCGGCAGCGGTGGTTCCCATCGACAGGGTCGGATCGGCGGCGGGGGCGGAGGTGTCTTGCGCCCCCGCGATCGGGGCCGACAGGACCAGCGCGGCAAGAAGGGAAAGGGTCTGGGCAATCTTCGACATCGGGTCCGTCCTTGAAACTTCAGCGCGACGCGCGGTTTTGACGCCTCTAGCACGCCGCGCCGGGCAAGTCAGCGGGGTTTTTGACGCAGCGGTCAGATCTTTGGGCGGGAAACCGCCCGACTTTGCTGGCCATGGCTTGACCGGCACCAAAAGGAAAAGGGCCGCATGACCGGCCCTTTTCATTGACTTTTTCCCTGTCGGACTGGCCGATCTTGTGTCCGGGACGCTAATGAGGTTTCATCAAGGCGTCAACAGAAATCCTTGCAACACGGGCAGACCAAAGCCAAAAAAAGCCGCGCCTTTTCGGGGCGCGGCCAGTCAAAACAGGGAGGAAGTCACAGCCGAAAGGCAACTGCACATCCGGCAAAGATCACTCTGGCAGGAAAGGGTTAAGAATGTATTTTGGCTGCGAGCGCACGGGCCCCGCGATGGCGGGGAGGCAAGCCCGGTGGCGCCTGAAGGGTTGGGGATCAAGATGTCGGATGTGGTTTTCGTGGGTGGTGGCGGCGAAGCTTATGGCGTTCCCCAGAACCTCTTGTTGAAATACGGCAACCGCCACGGGCTGATCGCGGGGGCCACTGGAACCGGGAAAACAGTGACACTTCAGGTTCTTGCAGAAGGTTTCTCATCCGCGGGCGTTCCGGTTTTTGCCGCCGATGTGAAGGGTGATCTGTCAGGGGTGGCGGTGGCGGGGTCTGCCAGCCACAAGCTGCACGAGGCCTTTGCGGCCCGCGCCATGACCATCGGCTACGCGCTGAGCTATCAGCAGTTTCCCATCACCTTCTGGGACGTCTTCGGCACCCAGGGCCACCCGATTCGCGCCACGGTGGCCGAGATGGGCCCCTTGCTGTTGTCGCGCATGCTCGAATTGTCGGACGCGCAGGAAGGCGTGCTGAACGTCGCTTTCCGGCTGGCGGATGAAGAGCACCTGCCGCTTCTGGACCTGAAGGACCTGCGCGCCTTGCTGGTCTTCATCGCGGAAAATGCAACGGATATCGGGCGGCGCTATGGCCTTGTCGCCGATGCGTCGATCGGGGCGATCCAGCGGCAGTTGCTGATCCTGGAAAATCAGGGCGCGACCCAGATGTTTGGCGAACCGGCGCTGGATCTGGCCGACCTGATGCGCTGCGACGATCAGGGGCGCGGCATGATCAATGTGCTGGCGGCAGACAAGCTGATGATGGCGCCGCGCCTTTATGCGACCTTCCTGTTGTGGATCCTGTCGGAACTGTTCGAAAACCTGCCCGAGGTCGGCGATCCGGACAAGCCCAAGCTGGTGTTCTTTTTCGACGAGGCGCATCTTTTGTTCACTGACGCGCCCAAGGCCTTGGTTTCAAAGGTGGAACAGGTGGCGCGGCTGATCCGCTCCAAAGGGGTGGGGGTGTATTTCATCACCCAGAACCCCGCCGACGTGCCCGACATCATTCTGGGCCAGTTGGGCAACCGGGTGCAGCACGCCCTGCGCGCCTTTACCGCCAAGGACCAGAAGGACCTGTCGAAAGCCTCGGAAACCTATCGGCCCAACCCGCGTTTCAAGATCGACGAGGCGATCCGCGATTGCGGCACGGGCGAGGCGGTCACCTCGTTTCTGGAAGCCAAGGGCATTCCGGGGGTGGCCGAACGCACGCTGGTGCGCCCGCCGCAAAGCCAGTTGGGGCCGATTGACCCGGTTGTTCGGGCCCAGATCATGGCGGGATCGCCGATGCAGGCGAAATACGGCCAGGTGATCGACCGCGACAGCGCTTACGAGCGGTTGCGCGGGCGGGCCGAGGCGGCAGCCCAGGAGACGGCGGCAGCCGATCAGCGTGAGGCCGCCCCGCAAGCCCGCGCCGACGACGGCCTTGCCCATGCACGGCGGTGGGATGGCGGGGCCTCTGACAGCCCGCGCGCAGCACCCAAGCCGAAAACCTCGTCCAGCCGGTCCGATTCCGTCACCGAGGCCTTTACCAAAAGCTTTGTGCGCCAGTTGGGCAGCAAGTCGGGGCAGGCCATCGTGCGCGGCATTCTGGGGTCGATCTTCAAAAGCCGCTAGGCCCGGGCCCGCACCGGGCCCGACATCCGTGATACCCTTGATGCGGGAGCCTGCCCGATGCCTTTTTCCGCCGCTGACCAGTACCTGCTGGAAATGATGAACCGCGCCCGGCTTGACCCAAAGGCCGAGGCGCAACGCTTTGGCATCGACCTGAACGAGGGCCTTGCGCCGGGGACGATCTCGG
>JANMJC010000595.1:0-1782 GCA_031371185.1 Paracoccaceae bacterium
CGACCTGGCTGATCGGCAAGGCGGGGGTGTCGTCGATATACAGGGGGCAGCTTTCCAGGGCCTTGGCAGCCTCGACAAAACGGCGGAACTCCTGCTCGGTCATGTCGCCGCGCCGGATCTGTTCCGACGGCACCTCGGACGCCTCGGACAGGATCCGGGCAGCCAGTTGTTCAGCCGACATTTCGAGCGAGAAGAATCCGACGACGCCGCCCTCGACCGCGCCCTCGATCCCCTCGTGGGTCATGCCCCGTTTATAGGCCTTGGCGATGTTGAAGGCGATGTTTGTCGCCAGCGAGGTCTTGCCCATCGACGGGCGACCAGCCAAAATCAGCAGGTCGGACGGATGCAAACCGCCCAGCTTCTTGTCCAGATCGATCAGGCCCGTGGAAATCCCCGCCAGCCCACCGTCGCGCTGATAGGCGGCATTGGCCATGTTGACGGCATCGGTCACCGCTTTCAAAAAGCTTTGAAATCCGCGCTCTGCGACGCCTTGTTCACCCAGTTTGTAAAGCTGCTGTTCCGCCTCGATGATCTGGTCGCGCGGCTCGCTATCCACCTCGACCTTTTGTGCCTTGGCGGAAATGTCGCGGCCAAGTCCGATCAGGGCGCGGCGCACCGCCAGATCATAGATCATCTGCGCGTAATCCCGCGCGGCATAGGCCGAGATGGCCGCCCCGGCGAGACGCACCAGATAAGCTGGGCCGCCGAGTTCCTTGAGGCCCTGATCATCCTCGAAAAACGGCTTCATGGTGACGGGGCTGGCCAGCGCATTCTTCTGGATGCGCGCGGCGGCGCGTTCGAAGATGCGCTGATGGACGGGATCAAAGAAATGCTCGGGCCGGACCAGCGCCGCGATCCGGTCATAGACGTCGTTGTTGGTCAGGATCGCGCCAAGAAGCTGCTGCTCGGCCTCGATATTGTGCGGCAAGGTGTCGGCCTCGGGCTGCGCGGGCAGGATTTGCCGCAGGGCGGCGATCTCGTTCATCATGGGCATCCTTGGAGAACCGGTAAGGCGTTGATGGCGGGTAAACGACGGGCGCGCAAGCTGCGCACAACCCGTCGGATAAGTCTGGGGACAAGGCCGAAAAAGCCGCGCCTCGGGGTCGATACTACCACATCTGGGAGAACATTTCAAAACCGGCCGCCAGAGAGACGATTCGCGCGCAGGGTTTTCCCCAAAGCATGCACAGGGCCGTTGTTCTTTTCGGGACGAATAGTTGGGGACGAGGTGAGTCAGACCCCTTGGCCCCGGGCGGCCTGCCAGGCACGGGGGTCGTGCAGGAAGGCTTCGACCTCGGTCAGCGTCGCGGTGTCGAAGGCCGCCTGCGCCCGCGCCTCGGCCAGCACGTCCCACCAGGTACACAGGTGGTGCAGCGTGATCCCGTGATCGGCCAGGCGTTGCGGCGTCTCGGGGAAAATCCCATAGTAAAAGATCACGGCCGTATGGGCACAGGTCGCGCCGGTCTCGCGCACCGCCTCGACAAAGGAAAGTTTCGAGCCGCCATCGGTGGTCAGATCCTCGACCAGCAGCACGCGCTGGCCTTCGGTCATAACGCCTTCGATCCGGGCGTTGCGACCGTAGCCTTTCGGCTTTTTGCGGATATAGGTCATCGGCAAGGCCAGCCGCTCGGCCACAAGGGCCGCAAAGGGGATACCAGCGGTTTCGCCACCCGCAATGTTGTCAAACGCTTCGAAGCCTGCGTTGCGCAGCACGGTGGCGCAGAGGAAATCCATCAGCGTCGCACGGATGCGCGGGTAGGAGATCAGCTTGCGGCAGTCGAT
>JANMJC010000417.1:0-1934 GCA_031371185.1 Paracoccaceae bacterium
CAGGAAGATCGAGTAGGTCGCGCGCCGCTCCTCGCCGAGGGTCGGCAGCATCACCGCCTGAACCTCGTCATAGTGCTGCAGCATGGCGAGCAGCATCTTGTCGAAGCGGCCGGACTTGTACCAATCGGTAGCCGACTGGAACTCGTACTCGAAGCCAAAGGAGTCGAGGAAGGCGCGTAGGCGCGCGTTGTTGGCCGCGCCGAAGCTCGGATGCTCGTTGCTGAACGGGTCGGGCACTGCCGTCAGAGGCTTGCCGAGATGGGCCGCCAGCATCTCCCTGTTGGGGACGTTTTCGGGCACCTTGCGCATGCCGTCGACATCGTCCGAAAAGCAGATCAGGCGGGTCGGAATGTCGCTGATCACCTCGAAGGCGCGGCGGATCATCGTGGTGCGGGCGACCTCGCCAAAGGTGCCGATATGGGGCAGGCCCGAGGGGCCATAGCCGGTTTCAAACAGCACATAGCCCTTTTCCGGCGCCGCCTTGTCGAACCGTTTCAGCAGGGCGCGCGCCTCTTCAAAAGGCCAGGCCTTTGATGTCATCGCCGCGTCGCGCAAACTGGTCATGTCCGGTATCCTTGAATCTCGCCAGAAGCCCCCTGTTTCAGGGGGTTTTCGTCCTCTATTGCCGCGCTGCATCAAGGTCAATAATATTGCCGCAACCGCAAAAGGAATTCCCCATGTCGCAGACCCCCGCAATGTCGCCGCAAGACGCCCTGATCGCCGTGATGGTGGCCTCATCCGCCTCGGACGAGAACATGCGCACGGCGGAACTGGTGGCCATACAGCGCATGGTCAACCACATGCCGGTGTTCGCGGCCTATGACGCCGACCGCATCCGCCGGGTCAGCCAGATCGTGTTCGATCTGTTCGAGGAAGAAGACGGGCTGGACGCCCTGTTCGGCCTGATCCGGGGCGCGCTTCCGGAACGGCTGAACGAGACCGCCTATGCGCTGGCCTGCGATGTGGTCACGGCGGACGGCAAGCATAACGAGGTCGAGTTGCGCATGCTGGAGGAGATCCGCGAAGAGTTGTCGATCGACCGCCTGCATGCCGCCGCCATCGAATGGGGCGCGCGCGTGCGGCACATGACGCCGTGATCGGGGCTTTGAAAGGCGATGAACCAACCCTGATCCGCAAACTCTTCCGATCAGATTATCCACCGACCGGATTGGGCGGAATTTGGAACAGCCCTGCCTTTCTGCGCCCGCAAAGACCCGGTGCCTGCCTGACCGGTTCTGCAAAGGTTACACCGGCCATCGCCTGACGCCGGGCGCGGACGAGAAGCGCCCGCCCGGGGGCAGGTCCGGCGCTGGCCGGGGCCCTTGGGCCCCGGCTGGATTGTGGGCAGGGCTCCCCTGACTTCGGCGATGGCCCCGACCAAAGAGACGACGAGACAACGAGACAAAACGTTTCCCGGGCCGCAAAGGGACCTCGGCGCTGGTGGTCAAATTCTTTGCATCCCGCTATAAAAGCGCCCCCGCCCATTCCCGGATCAACTGGCCCTGCATCCGCCGTGCCCGCTTGATCCAGGGGCCTGCCCCCTGCGGGTCTTCTCGCAGCGCCACCGGCACCGCCTGACGCCGCGCCAGATCGCCCGAAAAGATCGCAAAGGCCAGGGCCCGCCCCTGCCCGTCGCGCACATATCCCGCCAGTCCCGAGACGAAATTCATCGTCCCGCTTTTGGCATGAATCCGGGTTGCGGCCCCCTTCTGTTCGGCCCCTTCGGCATCGATCAGCCCGGTTTCGCGCATCAGATCCTCCAGCATCGCACCGTGGCGCAGACCTTTCGCGCCCTGCATCACCGTGACCATGTCCGCGGCGGTCACGCGATCTTCGGCGTTCAGCCCGGAATGGTCGTGCAGCGTGATCCCGACACCAAAGCGCCGCCGCGCCCAATGGGTCATCACCAGACCCGACACCGCAAGGGTGCCCGC
>JANMJC010000430.1:0-5799 GCA_031371185.1 Paracoccaceae bacterium
GTAGAACAGGCCGTTGCTGGCAAAGTCGGGGTGGAAGGCCAGCCCCAGAAGACCACGTTCCTCCTCCGTGCTGATCTTGTCCGCAATGTCCATAAACGGCGCGGCGCGTGTGACGCCGTGGTCCACAATCTGGATCCGGCCGGATTTCTCGACCACGAACAGGCGCGAGTCGTTTGGCGGTGCGGTCAGAAAGACCGGAAAATCAAACCCGGTCGCCACGATTTCACGGGTGACGGCGATGCCATCAACCTGCACCACCCCTTTGTCCGCAAGGGCGACCGAGGGCACAGCGACACCCAACAAACCCAAGAGAAACCCTGAAAACCCTTGCATCGCGAAGCCCTTTCGCAAAATCGGCACCTGTCCCATGGCAGGATGTGAAACCGACAGGCCAATCCTTGCCTATTCGCCGCGCGGAAAACGTTTGCTGTCCTCCAGCGTGTTCAGGTCCATGTGGTTGCGCATATAGCGTTCGGATGCGGCGCGCAGGGGTTGGTAATCCCACGGAAAATAGGCGCCGTTGCGCAGCGCTTCGTAAACCACCCAACGGCGGGCCTGCGAGGCGCGCACCTCGGCGTCATAGTCGGGCAGGGTCCAGCGCTCGTCGGCCAGCACCTGAAAATGGGCCAGAACCTCGGCGGCGCGGGGGTCGGCGGCAAGGTTGCGGGTCTCGTCGGGATCATTGGCCAGATCGAAAAGCTGATCGGGGTCGGCCAGACAGCGGATGTATTTCCACGCCCCGTCGCGCAGGCACACCAGCGGTGTGATCGAGCCTTCGGCGGCATATTCCAGGGCGACCGGGGCAGAGCGGTCGCGCCCTTGCATCAGCGGCACCAGACTTTGCCCATCGGTCCAGGGCAGGATCTCGTCCATCGAGATCCCCGCCAGATCACACAGCGTCGGCAGCACATCCAGCGTTGACACCGGGTCGCTGACCAGACCTGAGGGCAACCCGGGGGCCGAGATCATCAGGGGAACCCGGGCCGCGCCTTCGAAGAAGTTCATCTTGAACCACAGGCCGCGACGGCCCAGCATCTCGCCGTGGTCCGAGAGGAACAGGATCACCGCCTCTTGGCGGGTGGCTTGCAGCACGTCCAGAATTTCCCCGATCTTGTCATCGACATATGAGACGTTGGCGAAATAGGCCTGACGCGCGCGGGCTACATCGCCGGGCTGCACATCCAGCCCGCGCCAGTCGCAGGCGTCCAGCAGGCGTTTGGAATGGGGATCCTGATCGTCATAGGCCACGGGCGGCGGCGGGGTCAGTTCGGGGTGGTCTTCGTACAGGTCCCAGTACTTGCGCCGCGCGACAAAGGGGTCGTGCGGGTGGGTAAAGCTGACGGTCAGGCACCAGGGCCGGGCATCGGCGCCGCGCGACAGGTCGTACAGCTTTTGAGTGGCCTGAAAGGCGACGTCGTCGTCATACTCCAGCTGGTTGGTAATCTCGGCCACGCCCGCGCCGGTGACTGAGCCCAGATTGTGATACCACCAGTCGATGCGCTCTCCCGGTTTGCGGTAGTCGGGTGTCCAGCCGAAATCTGCCGGGTAGATGTCGGTGGTCAGGCGTTGTTCAAACCCGTGCATCTGGTCGGGGCCGACGAAGTGCATCTTGCCCGACAGTGCGGTCTGATAGCCCGCACGGCGCAGGTGGTGGGCATAGGTCGGAATGTCCGAGGCGAACTCGGCGGCGTTGTCATAGACCCGGGTGCGGCGCGGCAACTGTCCCGACATGAACGAGGCGCGGGCCGGGGCGCACAGCGGCGAGGCAGTATAGCTGTTGGCAAACCGGGTCGAGGCGGCGGCAAGGCGGCGCAGGTTCGGGGTGTGCAGGAAAGCCGCCGGGCCATCGGGAAACAGGGTGCCGGTCAACTGATCGACCATCAGGATCAGGATGTTCGGGCGTTTGGCGGTCATCGGGTGTCCTTTGGCGCAAGTTGGCATGGCTGCAGCATAGAAAGCCTGTTCCCCGAGGCTAGGGCAAAACGCGACGCATCGGCGCGCGGATGTGCGGTTCGTGGCGGATCGATCAGATCGGGGCCGGGGGCAGGGGTCCCTTCGGCCCTGACGGGGACGCAGGTTGCGGAAAGGGTGGCACAAAGGTTGCGCGGCTTCAGGGTGGCGCGCGGGGCCGGACAGGGGGCGGGATCGCTCTGACGGTCTGCATCGGGACCCGGTGGAAAGCGACCCGCGCGGTTCTGCCGGGCCAATTCCCGTTGCAAAGGCGGCCTGATACCTTCGGGGGGGGGTTATGCAGTGACCGGTCCTTCCCCGGCCTTCGACCTTGCCGATGCCCGGGAAAAGGCGGACGGAACCGTTGTCGCCCGCCGCCGCTGTCCGGGCGTCAAGGACGACAACAGGGTCATCGCCCGGGGTTTCAAGCCTTGCGGCGGCACCCACTTCGGGATCAGGGATCCCGCCAAATGCGGTTGCGGGTCTGGCAGCCCGAGGGGGCCAAGCGCGATCTGAGAGCGGGTGCCCCCCCGCGCCCTCTGGGGAATGACAGATGCGCCGGACGATCCGGGTTGTTCCGGGACCAGGGCGGTCGAACGGCCGCTGTCCGGGCCCGGTTTTCCGACCACCCGTTCGGGGAAAAGGTCGATGACCGGGGCGCTCAGGGGCCGCTTGCGGTCAAGGCCACCGCGAGGCGGGACCGCAAGCGCCAGACCCTGATGCGCGCGGCCGGGCGCGCAGATCAACCCGCGCCCTTCTTGCGGGATGTCGCCTTTGGGCTGAATGGGCCGGATTGACGGTTGAAACCGGCCCCCGTCCCGGCCGAAGATGAACCGGAACGGCCGCGCGCGGTCCGGGGCAAAGAGGTGCAGGGGCGATGAAGACCATCACGGCGTTTCCGTTCGGGATCGTGGAAACCGAGGATATGGGAATTGTGTTGCCGGACGGCTGCCGCCTGTCGGCGCGGGTCTGGATGCCGCAAGGCGCCGCGCAAAATCCGGTGCCGGCGGTTCTGGAATACATCCCCTATCGCAAGCGTGACGGCACCGCGCCGCGCGATGCGCTGATGCACCCCTATGTCTCGGGTCACGGCTATGCCTGCCTGCGGGTGGACATGCGCGGCAACGGCGATTCGGGCGGGCTGATGACCGACGAATACACCGCGCAGGAATTGTCGGACGCCTGCGAGGTGATCGCCTGGATCGCGGCGCAGGACTGGTGCAGCGGTGCGGTCGGGATGATGGGAAAGTCATGGGGCGGCTTCAATTGCCTGCAGACCGCCTTTCTGCAACCGCCCGCCCTGAAGGCGGTGATCTCGGTCTGTTCGACGACCGACCGCTTTGCCTCGGACATCCACTTTCGCGGCGGCTGTCTTCTGGGCGAGAATTTCGGCTGGGGGGCGGTGATGCTGTCCTACTCCAGCCGGCCACCCGATCCGGCCCTGCGCCCCGACTGGCGCGCGGAATGGTTGAAGCGGCTGGAGGCAGAGCCCTGGCTGGCACCGCGTTGGGCGGCCCTGCAGGAAAAGGGCGATTATTGGACGCATGGATCGGTCGGGCAGGATTTTGCCCGCATGACGGTGCCCGTGCTGGCCTTTGGCGGCTGGGCCGACAATTACATGAACGCGGTCAGCGAGTTGGTGCAGGACGTGCCGGCCCCGGCCAAGGGCATCGTCGGCCCCTGGGTGCATCAATATCCCCACACAGCGGTGCCGGGGCCCGCGATCGGGTTCCTGCACCTGGCGCTGCGCTGGTGGGACCGCTGGTTGAAGGGCGTGGCGAACGGGGCCGAGGATGACCCGGCCTATCGCGCCTACATGCTGCATTCCGCCCCCCCGGACGCCAGCGCGCCACATAGGGCGGGGCATTGGCTGGCCGAATCCGCATGGCCCAGCCCCCGTGTGTCGCGAAAGATCCTGCATCTGGGTCTTGCCGCACCGGCTGCAGGGGGCTGTCTGCCCCCTGACCCCCGAGGGTATTTGGGTCAAGATGAAGGGGATTTCGCGGTGCGCGTCGCCACGCCGCAGCATCTGGGACTGCAGGCCGGCGAGTTCTTTCCGATGGGGCTGAACGCCGAAATGCCGGGGGATCAGCGGGGTGATGACGCGATGTCGCTGTGCTTTGATACCGAAGCCCTGGCCGCGCCGATGGATCTGCTGGGGGCCGCACGGCTGACGGTGCGGCTGTCCTGTGACAGGCCCCTGGGGTTTGTGGTGGCGCGGTTGTGCGACGTGGCGCCGGACGGGGCCTCGGTGCGGATCGCGCATGGCATGATGAACCTGTGCCACCGCGACAGCATGGAGCAACCCGCGCCGATGGTGCCGGGGCAAGCGGTGACGCTGGCTTTCGACATCGACCAGATGGCTTACCGGCTGGCACCGGGGCACCGGGTGCGTCTGGCCCTGTCCAACAGTTACTGGCCCTTCGTCTGGCCCTCGCCCGAGGCCGGCGCTTTGACTGTGACATCGGGGCATCTGGACCTGCCGGTCCATTCCGGCAGCGGACCGGAATGGGACCCGCCGGGCCCCGAAGCCGCGCCGGGATGGGCGCACCGGGTCCTGCGCAAGGGCAGCCAGGCGCGGCGCATCGAGACCGATCTGATCAGCGGCGTGGTGGCGCTGATCTGCGAGGACGACGGCGGCGAGGTTGAAAACCTGTCGCACGGGCTGGTCTTTGGCGAGACGATGCGCGAGGTCTGGGCCATTCACCCGGAGGATCCGCAAAGCGCGCGGGCCCTGCAGTCCTGGGAGCAGCGCCTGTCGCGCGGGGGCTGGTCGATCCGCACCCTTGCCGAGGCGGAAATGACCGGGGACGCCACCGAATTGCGCATGACGGCGCGGTTGCGGGCCTGGGAGGGGGACACCCTGATCTTCGAGCGCGCCTTCGACGAAGGGGTCGCGCGGCGCTGGGTCTGACAAGAAATCCGGCGGCGCGGCAGAAAACCTCTTTGCACAAAACGGGAATCGGTCTTTATTGATTCGCGAGTCAAGAAAAAGGCCCTGGGGGATACCGGGCCGCCACAGGGAGAAGATGATGGCCGATCAACTGGACAAAATGGCAAGCATGGTGGCCAAGGACGCCATGACCCGCCGCGAATTCAATGCCCGCGCTGCCGCATTGGGTGCCTCTGCGGCACTCGCCTCGGGCGTGCTGGCAACCGCCGCGCGCGCGGCCGAGCCTGTCAAGGGCGGCACGCTGGTTGCGGGCGTGCAGGGCGGCGAAAGCACCAACTCGCTTGACCCGGCACTGGCGGCATCCGACGTGCCGTTCATGATCAACTCGACCTGGGGTGAAATGCTGGTCGATGTGCACAATGGCGAATTGAAGATGCGTCTGGCCGAGGAGATCTCTTCGAACGCCGATGCCTCGGAATGGAAATTCAAGATACGCTCGGGCGTGGAATACCACGACGGAAGCACCATGACCGCCGAAGACGTGGTCGCGACGCTGACGCGCCACACCGGGGATGATGCGCAATCGGGTGCCCAGGGCATCGTTAAGGGCATCAAGGCGATGAAAGCCGAGGGCGACATGGTGACGCTCACGCTGGAATCGGGCAATGCCGACCTGCCGTTCCTGATGGCGGATTACCACCTGGTCATCCAGCCCGGCGGCGGAGTGGACAATCCGGCGGCCGGCATCGGTGCGGGGGCCTACAAGATCGTTTCCAACGAGCCGGGCGTGCGCACGACCTTCGAGCGCCATGCCAATTATTGGGACAGCGCCGCCTCTGCCCATGCCGATGCGGTCGAGGTCCTGACGATCAACGACAATACCGCGCGCACCGCTGCCTTGCAGGCCGGCCAGATCCACATGATGAACCGGGTCGATCCCAAGATCGCCGATCTGC
>JANMJC010000488.1:0-3195 GCA_031371185.1 Paracoccaceae bacterium
GACGCCCGCCCCCCGTCCCCCCAAAACTCCCCCCATGCGTGTCCTTGCCCTCCTCCTGCTCGCCGCCTGCGCGGCCTCACCGTCCCCCACGATGTTCGGGGCGACCCGCGCCGAGGCCACCGCCCACGGTCGCGCCTATACACTCTGGTACACCGACACCCGGGTTGAAATCGTGCGCCACGGCTGGGCCTCTCCGGGCGAGCATCAGCAGATCCGCGCCGACATGATCGCGCTGATCCCGCAGACCACCGGCTGCACCCTGAACGAGAGGTCGTTGACCGGCGACAGTGGCGAGATGCGGGCTTCGATCCGCTGTTGACGGCGCTTTCAGGGCCGCAGGAACAACTCCCACAGCGCCCAGGCGGCCGAGGCGGCGAAGAGCAGGCCCCAACCCGGCGAGTTGGCCGAAAACTCCAGCAGTGCCATCACGGCGGGCACCGCGACCGTGACCACGCGCACCCAAAGGCGGCGAAACATCGGGTGGTCCCGGTCGAGGAATTTCTGCATCATAGCCTCCGTTTCCGCCAGAATAGCCGCCGCGACGCGCCCGCGCCAGCCTTGACGACGGCCCGGCACCGACTCAGAAGATTTCCGGCGCGTTCTCTGCCAGACTGGCGGGAAACAGGGGGAACGCCATGCAGATTTCAACGGACTTCAAGGGGCAGACCGTGATCACGACCTTCGAGATGACCCCGGCTACCGCGCATGACCTGATGGAAAAGCTGCAGGCCGCCTATGCCGAGGTGATCCGGCTGCAGCCCGGTTTCGTGGCGGCCAGTCTGCACATGAACGACGCGATGACGCGGATCTGCAATTACTCGCAATGGCTGCGGCGCGAGGATTTTCAGGCCATGCTCCGCACGCCCGAGATGCGGGCGCGCAACCGCGAAATGGCCACCCTGTGCCGCGGGTTCGAGCCGGTGATGTACGAGGTTGTGGACGCTCTTTAGCGGGCATTGGCGCCGCTGACGCCGGTTTGGCGACAAGGGGGCAGGTCGCGACGGTGTTTTGAACGCGACGAATTCCGTGCGGAGATTTTCAAGCCTCCGATTTTCCAGACCTGACGCGCCCATGCCATGATCGTGCCCAGGGTCTTGCTGGTCCTGTCCCTGGCAAGGGCCGCCTTCGGGTTTGGGCCGGCGAGTCCCGGGCGATCACCCCCCGCTGCCGCCCAAATTCAACGCCCCTACCGCACCTTGCGCGACTTGCCGCCGCGCATCCCCGCCCGACCCGAGGTGGAGCGCCCGGCGCGCTTGACCGCGTCTTCGACCGCCTCATCGACCACCGACTGACGCGCAAGCGGATCGTCGGCCACCACCAGTTCAACCGCTTCCAGACGCTTGACCTCGTCGCGCAGTCGGGCGGCCTCTTCGAACTCAAGGTTCTCGGCGGCCTTGCGCATGGCCAGTCGCAGCGCGTCCAGATGGGCGGCAAGGTTCTGGCCGACGTTGGCCTTGTCGACCTTGGCCGTGATGCGCGACTGGTCGGTATCGCCTTTCCACAGGCCGGCCAGCACATCCTCGACGTTCTTTTTCACCGTGGTCGGCGTGATGCCATGCGCGGTGTTGTAGGCCACCTGCTTTGCCCGGCGCCGGTCGGTTTCGCCGATGGCACGTTCCATACTGCCGGTGATGCGGTCGGCATACATGATGACCCGGCCTTCGGAATTGCGGGCGGCGCGGCCGATGGTCTGGATCAGAGAGGTTTCCGAGCGCAGGAAGCCCTCTTTGTCGGCATCGAGGATCGCCACCAGCCCGCATTCGGGAATGTCCAGACCCTCGCGCAGAAGGTTGATGCCGATCAGCACGTCAAAAGCCCCCAGACGCAGGTCGCGCAAAATCTCGATGCGTTCCAGCGTGTCGATGTCGGAGTGCATGTAGCGCACGCGGATGCCCTGTTCGTGCATGTATTCGGTCAGATCCTCGGCCATGCGTTTGGTCAGGGTGGTGCACAAGGTGCGCATGCCGCGCGCGGCGACCTTCCGCACCTCGTCCAAGAGGTCGTCGACCTGCATCTCTACCGGGCGAATTTCGATGGCCGGGTCAATCAGGCCGGTGGGGCGGATGACCTGTTCGGTAAAGACGCCGCCGGTCTGCTCCATCTCCCAATGGGCCGGGGTGGCCGAGACGAAAACGGTCTGCGGCCGCATCGCGTCCCATTCCTCGAACTTCAGCGGCCGGTTGTCCATGCAGGACGGCAGCCGGAAACCATGTTCGGCAAGCGTCATCTTGCGTCGGAAGTCGCCTTTGTACATGCCGCCGATCTGGGGCACCGAAACGTGGGATTCGTCTGCGAAAACAATGGCATTGTCGGGGATGAATTCGAAAAGCGTCGGCGGCGGTTCGCCCGGCGCGCGCCCCGTCAGATAGCGCGAATAGTTCTCGATGCCGGCACAGGACCCGGTCGCTTCCAGCATTTCAAGGTCAAAATTCGACCGTTGTTCCAGCCGCTGCGCCTCCAGCAGCTTGCCCTCTTCGACCAGTTGCTTGAGCCGCCCGTGCAGCTCCAGCCTGATCCCCTTGATCGCTTGTTGCAGGGTCGGGCGCGGGGTGACGTAGTGGCTGTTGGCATAGATGCGGATCTTGTCGAAGCTGTCGGTCTTGGCCCCGGTCAGCGGGTCGAATTCGGTAATCGATTCAAGATCTTCGCCAAAGAACGAAAAGCGCCATGCGCGGTTGTCAAGGTGGGCGGGCCACACTTCCAGACTGTCACCGCGCACCCGGAAAGAGCCGCGGGCAAAGGCCAGGTCGTTGCGGCGGTATTGCTGGGCCACCAGATCAGAGATCACCGCGCGCTGGTCATAGATCTGGCCCACCACCAGATCAACCGTCATCGCGGAATAGGTTTCAACCGAGCCGATGCCGTAGATGCACGACACCGAAGCCACGATGATCACGTCATCGCGTTCCAGAAGCGCCCGGGTGGCCGAGTGGCGCATCCGGTCGATCTGCTCGTTGATCTGGGATTCCTTCTCGATATAGGTGTCGGTGCGCGCGACATAGGCCTCGGGCTGGTAGTAGTCATAATAGGACACGAAGTATTCGACAGCGTTTTCGGGGAAGAAGCCCTTGAATTCGCCGTACAATTGCGCCGCCAGCGTCTTGTTGGGGGCCAGAATGATCGCCGGACGCTGGGTTTCCTCGATCACGCGGGCCATGGTAAAGGTCTTGCCCGTACCGGTCGCGCCCAACAGCA
>JANMJC010000599.1:0-8186 GCA_031371185.1 Paracoccaceae bacterium
CGCCGACCCGCGCGGCCATCGCATGGGCCTGCCAGGGACTGCCCCGGGCGGGCCAGCCCAGGGCGATCGCCAGGCCATCGGTGCCGTCCAGACCCAGATGACGCGGCCAACTGATCTGTCTGCCGTCGGTGATGCGGGGCACCGGGGCCAGAATGTGGTGATGCGGGCATTGCCCCGAAAGCCCGGGTTCAAAGCGGTAGCCGTGGATCAGCACCACCACCGGCGCCCCTGCCGGCAGCGCGGCCAGCGCCCGGATCAGCTCCGCCTCATCAAGGACCAACCCCTCGGGGCCGAAGTTGAGCGGGATCGGAGGGCGCGGAACGGGCGGCATGAAACACCTGCTGTGGGGCCGTGTCCCCCTGATCGCCGGTTTGTGCGACGCCGCCGCGACAGCGTGATGACGTCCGGGTGACGCCCATTGACCTGACCCGGGCCAGCGCGTAATCACCGCTTGTGGCGCTTTGTTACCCGATTGCGGGCCACGTTAAATAAGCCGCTAAAGAGGTTTGCGGCTTTGACGCCCCGGAACCTCTGGTTTTCCGGGGCTTTTCATTGGCCGGGGTCCGGCCCGAGGATGGATGTTATGACGAAAAAACCCTGGAAAGCCCGCACCGCCCTGGTGCACGAAGGCAGCCGCCGCAGCCAGTATGGCGAGATGGCCGAAGCGATCTTTCTGACGCAGGGCTTTGTCTATCCGACCGCCGAAGCGGCCGAACAGCGCTTCATCAAGGCCGGCGAGGACGAATTCATCTATGCCCGCTACGGCAACCCGACGACGCGCATGTTCGAAGAGCGGATTGCGGCGCTGGAGGGCACCGAAGACGCTTTTGCCACCGCCTCCGGCATGGCGGCGGTCAACGGCGCGCTGAGTGCGATGCTGCGGGCGGGCGATCATGTGGTGTCGTCGCGCGCGCTGTTCGGGTCGTGCCTGTACATCCTGGAAGAGGTGCTGACGCGCTACGGCGTCCGCGTGACCTTTGTCGACGGGGCCGATCTGGACCAGTGGCGCGCGGCGGTCACCCCGGACACCAAGGCGGTGTTCTTTGAATCCATGTCGAACCCGACTCTGGAACTGGTCGACATCCGGTCGGTGTCCGAGATCGCTCATTCGGTGGGCGCGCTGGTGATCGTGGACAATGTCTTTGCCACGCCGATCTTTTCGCGCGCGGTCGAACAGGGGGCCGATGTGGTGGTCTACTCCACCACCAAGCATGTCGATGGTCAGGGCCGCGCCCTGGGCGGCGTGATCTGCGGCACGCGGGATTTCATCCGCAAGGTGGCCGAGCCATACCTCAAGCATACCGGCGCCGCGATGAGCCCTTTCACCGCCTGGATCATGCTGAACGGCATGGCCACGCTGGACCTGCGCTGCCGCGCGATGGCGGCCTCTGCGCAACAAATCGCCGAGGTGCTGGCCACCTGGCCGCAGGTGGGCCGCGTGATCTTTCCGGGCCTTGCCTCGCACCCCCAGCACGCGCTGGCGATGGCGCAGATGGGCAGCGGCGGCACCCTGGTGACCTTCGAAGTCGCGGGCGGCAAGGACGCGGCCTTTGCCTTTTGCAATGCCCTGGAAATCGTCAAGATTTCCAACAACCTGGGCGATGCGAAGTCAATCGCCACCCATCCGGCGACCACGACGCACCAGCGCTTGCCGCAAGACCAGAAGGACGCTCTGGGCATCACGCCGGGCCTGATCCGGCTTTCGGTCGGACTGGAGGATGCCGAGGATCTGATCGCGGATCTGGGCCAGGCCCTGGGCCGGAATTAGCCTCATTTCCGATCACGCGCGCATCGCACCTGATCCGATGTCGCCGTCCTGACGTAGAACTTCGTGTAATGACTTGGGGGCGGGGCCGGGATGCCTTATATTCCGATCCTAGCCACCGGTGTCTTCGGGGAGCCTGCCATGAATATCCATTCGTCTGATCTGAACGCAAAGCCCAGCACGGCCGAGGCCGAGGCAGCGCTGTCGCTTCTGAAACTCTGGGCCTCGCGCGCGAGCGAAGCCGAGATCGTGGCGCTGGATCCCGGAGCCGGGGCCCTGGTAGGAGCGGGATATCCGATCATGTCGCGCGACTATCCGGCCGATTTTGTGCCCGATGTGGCCTACAGGGATTCGATGCCCGACCTGCAAAACGGGCCCTCCAGCCTGATCGTGGGCGCGCAGCAGGTGATCCAGCACGTCGGAATATCGAACTTCCGCCTGCCGATCGGCTACCGCACCCGCGACAACGGCCCCCTGACGCTGGAAACCAGCGTCACCGGCACCGTGTCGCTGGAGGCCGAGAAGAAGGGCATCAACATGAGCCGCATCATGCGGTCGTTTTATGGCCATGCCACCCGCGATTTCAGCTTTGGCGTGATCGAACACGCGCTGGAGGATTACAAGCGCGATCTGGGCAGCTTTGACGCGCGCATCCAGATGCGGTTCTCGTTTCCGGTCAAGGTCGACAGCCTGCGCTCGGGGCTGTCGGGCTGGCAGTATTATGACATCGCTTTGGAACTGGTCGATCAGGCCGGGGTGCGCAAGCGGATCATGCATCTGGATTTCGTCTATTCCAGCACCTGCCCCTGCAGTCTGGAACTGTCCGAGCACGCCCGCAGGACGCGTGGCCAACTGGCCACGCCGCATTCGCAACGGTCGGTCGCGCGCATCTCGGTCGAGGTCAGGGACGGGCCCTGCCTGTGGTTCGAGGATCTGATCGAACTGGCGCGCGCCGGGGTTCCGACCGAAACCCAGGTCATGGTCAAGCGCGAGGACGAGCAGGCCTTTGCCGAATTGAACGCCGCCAACCCGATCTTCGTCGAGGATGCCGCGCGCAGTTTCTGTCAGGTGCTGATGGCCGATCCCCGGGTGGGCGATTTCCGCATCGTGGCCAGCCATCAAGAAAGCCTGCACAGCCATGACGCTGTGTCGGTGCTGACCGAGGGGCCGACCTTTGCCGCCACCAGCCTGGACCCGCGGCTGTTCGCCAGCCTCTATCACGTCGGCTGACATTTCGGGCTGATACCCGGCAAAAAAGAGGGGGCTGTCTGCCCCCTCGCCGGTGTTTTTTTCAAAAACGCCGGCTCTCCCCCGAGGTATATTTGGATCAAGATGAAGGGCTGGGGTCGCGCGGGTGGCGCCCGGTGGCGTCCGGTGGCGTCAGTTCCAGCAGTCGATCCGCAAAGTCATGCCCAGGGCCGATTTGGACAGGGCGTCGGGGCCAAGGCTGCCGCCGGAAAAGGCAAGCGGAGCAAGGCCCTGCGCGGTCAGGAAGCCCGACAGTGCTGCGGCATCGGCGGCAAAGACCACCCCGGCGGGCAGGGTCTTGGCGGGATCGCTGCCGGGGCCGGTCAAAAGGCCCAGAACCGCCCCATCGGTGGACAGGACCGGCCCGCCCTGATCGCCGTCAAGCACCGGGGCGGACAGGCGCAGAAGGCCGGGCTCTGCGTTCAACCCGCCCAGATCGTCCAGCCGACCAAAGGTCAGCACCGGGGCGGGCAGCTTGTCGCCATAGGAATAGCCCGCCACCACGATCTCGATGCCGCGCCGGGGGGGGGCGGCGGCGAAGGCCGCGACGGCAGAGGGGGACAGCGCCCTGTCGGGGATCACCAAAGCGACTCCGCTGGCCGCATCGTTGGCGCCGAGCGATGCCGGGGTGCCGCCGTCCAGCGTGATCGAGCGGCAGGTCTCCAGCCCTTCGGCCTTGGTCGCGACCACGCCCTGCGCCGTCACATAGACGCCCGAGCGTGAGAAGATCGGCTTGCGCGGGGTCAGGCCGGTCAGCAGGCCCTGACGCGCGGCCTCGTCCAGAGGCACAAGGCCGGGGTCCAGCGCCTTGTCTCCGACCGAGCGGAACGAGGCCCGGGCCACGTCGACGATGCGGGCCATCTTGGCCGCGTTCTGCGGCGTCCAGGTCAGGATGAACCCCTTGACCTGCCCTTTGGAGGACCGGGCCCAGGCATAGGTGGCGACGGCGTCCGAGGCGGCGTTAATCGTGAACTCGGTTTCCTCAAGGGCGCGGTCCCCGGTGGCGGGCACCGAGTCCATGCTTTGCAGCAGGTCGTAGAGGCCGGCAAGGCTGGCGCGGTCGCCGGGTTCCGAGATCAGCATCAGGCGCGGACCGGAAGCGTCGCGGGGGGCGAATTGCACGAAGGGCGGCTCGTAGCCTTCAAAGGCCACCAGCGCCGTCGGCAGGGTCACTTCGATGCCCGATTCCGCCTCTGTCACCAGATCAAAGCCAAACTCGGCCTTTTCGCCGGCCTCTTCGGCCAGCAGGCTCTGGCGCTGTCTGGTGGTCAGAACGCCCGTCGCTTCAAACCCGCGGGCCTCTTGCCAGGCGGCAAAAGAGCCGCGGGTGCCCTTGCCGTAAGCGCCGTCGATGCCACCGTCGTAAAAGCCGAACCAGGCCAGCGCCTGTTGCAGGGCCTTCTTTTCGTCCTTCGTCAGGGCGTCTTCGGCGTCGCGGGCCTCGGCCAGGGTTTCGTCGGGGATCACGACGACCTGCGGTTCTGGGTCGGGGGCTGCGATGCGCGCGGGGTCCGGGTCGGCCGGGTCGGCGGCAGGGGCGGTATCGGTCACGCCCGCAGGCCAGAACCGCTGATCGAAGGCCGAACCATCGGCAATGAAGCTGTCGCGCGGGATCAGGTTTTCGCCCCGCAGTTTCAGCAATTCCTGACCGGCCTCGTCGCGCGACATCGGCCCCAGCACGATGGCGTACCAGGCCCCGGTCTGATAGCCTTCGACATTGGGAAACAGCGCCGCATAGGCCCGGGCACGGTCCTGGGCGGTGGCAAGATCGGGCTGCGCCTCGACCTGAAGCCAGGCCTGGTCCTGGGCCAGGGCGGGTGGGGAGACGATGGCAAGAAACGCGGCAAAGGCGGCAAAAATGACCCAAAAACGCATGGATTTGGTACAACCCTGATCAGGAACCGCCCAAGTCGGGCGGCAATTGGCGCAGAATATCAATTAATTCTGCGGATGCACCCCCCATTTGTGCCCCCATCTGATTGACCCTCTTGCCCCCACTGCCTATGGAGAGGGCGCAAATGCCGAGGGTGCCATGCCACAGACAATCGGGGCGACGCTGACCACACCGAAAAGCTTTCAAGAGATCATCCTGCGGCTGCAAGCCTATTGGGCCGCCAAGGGCTGCGCCATCCTGCAGCCCTATGACATGGAAGTGGGGGCGGGGACCTTTCACCCCGCAACCACCCTGCGGTCTCTGGGGTCCAGGCCCTGGGCTGCGGCTTATGTCCAGCCCTCGCGCCGGCCGACCGACGGGCGCTATGGCGAGAACCCCAACCGCCTGCAGCATTATTACCAGTATCAGGTCATCATCAAACCCTCGCCCCCCGATCTGCAAGACCTGTACCTGGGCTCGCTGGCCGCCATCGGCCTTGACCCCGCGCTGCACGACATCCGCTTTGTCGAGGATGACTGGGAAAGCCCGACACTTGGCGCCTGGGGTCTGGGCTGGGAGGTGTGGTGCGATGGCATGGAAGTGTCGCAGTTCACCTATTTCCAACAGGTCGGCGGCCATGATTGTCACCCCGTGAGTGGCGAGTTGACTTATGGGCTGGAACGCCTGGCGATGTATGTTCTGGGCGTGGATCATGTGATGACCATGCCGTTCAACGACCCGCAGTCGCCCATCCCCCTGACCTATGGCGATATTTTCCGCCAGACCGAAGAAGAATACTCGCGCCACAACTTTGACGGGGCCGACACCACGCAGCTTCTGCGCCATTTCGAGGATGCCGAGGCCGAATGCCAGCGCCTGCTGGACTTTGCCCCCGACGATCCGAAATCGGGCAAGCGCATCATCATGGCCCATCCCGCCTATGACCAGACGATCAAGGCCAGCCATCTGTTCAACCTCCTGGACGCGCGCGGCGTGATTTCGGTCACCGAACGGCAGGCCTATATCGGGCGGGTGCGCGCCCTGGCCCGCAAATGCGCCGATGCCTTCCGGCAGACCGAGGCCGGGCGTGATGCGGGGGTAGGCGCGTGAATGCGGGGAAAATCGTCGGGGGTGGCATCGTGGTGATTGCCCTGGTCGCGGGCGTGGCGATGTACTGGCTGCAGGAATACGCCTTTTACACCGAAGCCGCCTTTCGCAAGGGCGAGGAAATTCGCCTGACGCTGATCGACGGCGGGCAGGCCGAACCGATTCTGGTCAGCGCGATCACCGGGATTGACGCCGACAGCTCTCCCCTGCGGTTCCGTGCCTGTTTCACCACACCGATGAGCCTGCCGATGATGACCGAGACCTACAAGGTCTACCCCGGCGCCGAGCCTTTGAACGCGCCGTCGTGGTTCGATTGCTTTGACGCCGCAGCGATCGGGGCCGCGCTGGAGAAGGGCGAGGCGCTGGCCTTTCTGTCCGAAGCGGGCATCGCACCCGATATCGACCGGGTCGTGGCGGTATTTCCCGATGGCCGGGCCTATGCCTGGCACCAGATTTCCCCTGATGCGGCGGAGTAGGCCATGGATCTGCTGATCGAGTTGTTTTCGGAAGAAATCCCGGCCCGGATGCAGGCCCGCGCCCGCGAAGACCTGAAAAAGCTGGTCACCGACGGGCTGGTCGAGGCCGGGCTGACCTATGCCAGCGCGGGCGCGCATTCCACGCCGCGCCGTCTGGCCCTGTCGGTCGAGGGGCTGTCGGCGCAGTCGCACGCGGTGCGTGAAGAGCGCAAGGGACCCAGTGCCAGCGCCCCACAGGCGGCGATTGACGGGTTTTTGCGGTCTACCGGGTTGACGACGGATCAGTTGGAACGCCGCGCCGACAAAAAGGGCGAAACGCTTTACGCCGTGGTCGAAAAGCCCGGGCGCAGCGCCGAGGCGATCGTGGCCGAAGTGCTGGAGGCCACGATCCGCAATTTTCCCTGGCCCAAGTCGATGCGGTGGGGGGCGGGCACGCTGCGGTGGGTGCGTCCGCTGCATGGCATCCTGTGCCTGTTGTCTGACGAGGCCGGGGCGCGCGTTGTGCCTTTGGAAGTTGACGGCATCAAGTCCGGCAACACCACCGCAGGCCACCGGTTTCTGGCCCCCGCACGCTTTGCCGTCAGCGGTTTCGATGACTACACCGTCAAGCTGAAACGCGCCTTCGTGGTGCTGGATGCGGGCGAACGCGCGGCGGCGATCTGGCAGGGTGCGACCAATCTGGCCTTTGCGGCGGGGCTTGAGGTGGTCGACGACAAGGGTTTGCTGGCCGAGGTCGCGGGGCTGGTCGAATGGCCGGTGCCGCTGATGGGCCGGATTGCAACGGATTTCCTGCATCTGCCGCCCGAGGTTCTGCAAACCTCGATGCGCGAGCACCAGAAGTTCTTTTCGGTGCGCAACCCGCGCAATGGCCGGATCGAAGGCTTTGTTACCGTGGCCAATACCGAGACTGACGATCATGGGGCCACGATCCTGAAGGGCAACCTCAAGGTGCTGAGCGCCCGCCTGTCCGACGCGCGGTTCTTTTACGACAACGATCTGCGGGTGGCGAAGGCGGGAATGGGCGAGTGGCTCGAGGGGCTGAAATCGGTCACCTTCCACAACAAGCTCGGCAGCCAGTTTGACCGTGTGGCGCGCATCGCGGCGCTGTCGCGTGAAATCGCACCCTTGGTGGGCGCGGACCCCGAGGTTGCCGCACAGGCCGCACGGGTGGCCAAAGCCGATCTGCGGTCGGCCATCGTGGGCGAATTTCCGGAACTTCAAGGGCTTATGGGCATGTACTACGCGCGGGCGGCGGGCATGTCCGAAGCGGTGGCGCTTGCGGCGCGTGACCATTGGGCGCCCAAGGGGCCAGAGGATGCCGTGCCGACCGAGCCGGTATCGGTGGCCGTGGCGCTGGCCGACAAGATCGACACGCTGACCGGGTTCTGGGCGATTGACGAGAAACCCACGGGGTCAAAGGACCCCTTCGCGCTGCGCCGGGCGGCGCTGGGGGTGATACGGCTGGTGCTGGAGAATGGGGTGCGGGTTGGGTTGGTCGAAGCAATTCGACTTGCTCTAGGTTCACTTGATCGCAGTGCGCCTTCTGGCCTTGAACTACTAGCGATGGAAACCTACGCCGATGGCAGAGCGCTGTTTCCGAGCGAGGAAGAAGAAGCTAACGGCAATTATGATCCGGAATACATCGCTGCTCTGGAGGCACCTTCGAAAATTCCACTGAACCTCCTCGCCTTCTTCCACGACCGCCTCAAGGTCTACC
>JANMJC010000003.1:0-1559 GCA_031371185.1 Paracoccaceae bacterium
CCCCCCTTTCAACACCGGAGACCCCCATGCCCCCCCATGACCCCGCCCGCGATGGCGCCCAGATGTCGTTCGACGGACGCATGTCCTATGGCGACTATCTGCAGATCGACCGCATCCTGACCGCGCAGCACCTTTTGACCGGGGCGCATGACGAGATGCTGTTCATCATCCAGCACCAGACGTCGGAACTGTGGATGCGGCTGGCGCTGCACGAGCTGGACGCGGCGCGCGTGGCGATTGCCACCGACCGCGCCCCCGAGGCGTTCAAGATGCTGGCCCGCATCGCGCGCATCTTCGAGCAGTTGAACAATGCCTGGGACGTGCTGCGCACCATGACTCCGTCGGATTACACCACCTTCCGCGAGGGGTTGGGGCAATCGTCGGGTTTTCAGTCGTGGCAGTACCGGCTGGTCGAATTCGCGGTGGGCAACCGCAATCTGGCGATGCTGAAGCCGCATCAGCACCGCCCCGACATCCTGGAGCGGCTGGAGGCGGAACTTGCCCGGCCGTCCTTGTATGACGAGGCTTTGCGCCATCTGGCCCGCGCCGGGCTGCCCATTCCGCCCGAGGTTCTGGCGCGCGACCTGCGTCAGGCCTGGACGCCCCACGAAGGGGTGCAGGCGGTGTGGGAAACCGTCTACCGCGACCCGGTGCGCTATTGGCAGGCCTATGAGTTGGCCGAAAAGCTGGTGGATTTCGAAGACTACTTCCGGCGCTGGCGCTTCAACCATGTCACCACGGTCGAACGGGTGATCGGGCTGAAGCGCGGCACCGGGGGCACCTCGGGGGTCAGCTATCTGCGGCGGATGCTGGAGGTCGAACTCTTCCCCGAACTCTGGCATCTGCGCACCACATTGTAACCTTCCGGGCAAAAGACGGCTTTGGGGGCTTTGACGCGGTGGCCTGATCCATTAGACTCCGTTGCAGAAACAATCGGGTCTTTGTTGCCTGCCCTTTTTGGATGCCCCCTCCATGTCACTTCTGCGTCGCTTTGGCCTTTCGCTTGCATCATGCCTTGTCCTTGCCGCCTGCGTGCCTGACCCTGCGCTGGTCAACGCCGGCCTGATCGCCCCTCCGGCCCCGTCGCTGGCCGACGAAACCATCTACGCAGCGGTTGCGGATGCCGGGATGACGATCCCGGCGGTGCCGGTCTCCGAGGTCCCGGACGAATTTCAGCGCCAGACCGTCAGCTATCAGACCGACCAGCCGCAGGGCACCATCATCATCAGCCCGTCCGAGCGGCACCTGTATCTGGTGACCGGGCGCAATCAGGCGGTGCGTTATGGCATCGCGGTGGGGCGTGCCGGATTTTCCTGGTCGGGCGAGGCGGTGATCACCGAACGCAAGACCTGGCCGACCTGGACCCCGCCCAAGGAAATGATCGAGCGCAAGCCGGAGTTGACGCAATGGGCCGAGGGCATGCCGGGGGGGCTGGAAAACCCGTTGGGCGCGCGGGCGCTGTATCTGACCTCGAACGGCGTCGACTATGGCTACCGCATCCACGGCACGCCGGAGTGGTTTTCGATCGGCAAGAACGCTTCGTCGGGCTGTATCCGCAT
>JANMJC010000006.1:0-5228 GCA_031371185.1 Paracoccaceae bacterium
CGAGAGACGTTGAAGGCCAAGCAACGCGGCGGGTCGCTGCCCAGGGATGTCTACAAGCGTCGGGATGCGGTTTTGGCCCTGCAGCAGGCCAAAGGGGTTCTGGACGAAAGCGCCAGCATCGAGGCGCGCGAAGCCGCGATTGCCGCCAACAAGATGTCGCCCGACCTGATCCCGGCAGCCGCGATGGCGGCGCGCAGCTATATCCTGAAGGGCGACAAGAAAAACGCCGCCCGCGTGCTGAAAAAGGCCTGGGAGGCGCAGCCGCACCCCGATCTGGCCGCCGCCTTTGCCGAGATCGAACCCGAGGAAGAACCGCTGGCCCGTCTGAAGCGGTTCGCCACCTTGACCTCGGTCCAGCCTGACCATTCCGAAACCCGGCTGTTGCTGGCCGAGTTGAACATCAGCGCCGAAAGCTTTCCGTCAGCGCGCCGCGCCCTTGGCGATCTGGCCACCAGCCATCCGACGCAGCGGGTTCTGACCATCATGGCCGCCATCGAACGCGGCGAAGGCAGCGATGACGCCGTGGTGCGCGGTTGGCTGACCAAGGCCCTGACCGCGCCGCGCGGCCCGCAATGGTGCTGCGACAATTGTCAGGCGATCCATGCCCAATGGGCGCCGATCTGCGCCAACTGCTCGGGGTTCGACACGCTGTCCTGGCGCGAGCCCCCCGAAGGCACCGGCAGCAGCGCCACGGGAACCGAATTGCTGCCCCTGATGGTTTCAACCCCCCCGAAACCCGTGGTGGTGCAAGACGAAGACCCCCCGATCGACCTGGAAGCCATCGCGCGCAGCGCCAACTAGCCCGCTCGGGGCTTGACTTGCCCTGGCGCGGGTCATAGGAGGACCGCACCAGAAAGTGCCGCTGTAGCTCAGCTGGTAGAGCACGTCATTCGTAATGATGGGGTCGGGAGTTCGAGTCTCTTCAGCGGCACCACTTTCCTGCAAATTCTTCCCGCACCTTTACCCTGTGCCCCTGGCCGGCACTCGCGGTCCGGGGTGCTGCAAGGGTTTCGGGGCATGGATGCAAATGCCAATCCTTGCGCGACGGTCGTGGAAAGCCGGAAATGGCGCGCCGACTGACCTCGGTCAGGCCATTTCCATGCGCAGATACTGGTTGCGCAGGACGGCGGGCGAGGTGCCGTAGGCGGCCTTGAACTGCGCGTAGAACTGGCTGGACGAGGCAAAGCCCGAAGATTCGACCACATCCGAGATTGCCATCGAACTTTCGACCAGAAGCGCGCGCGCCCGCATCAGCCGCATCCGCATCACGAATTGCTTCAGCGGCACATGCATGATGCGGGTGAACAGGGACAGGGCATAGTTTTCATGCAGGCCGGTCACGGCGGTGATTTCGCCGTTGGACAGCGGACGCTCCAGATTCTCCAGGGCGTGGCGCACCATGGCGATGACATGGCGGATATGGGCCGACGACAGCTCGCGGTTGATCCGGTCGGCTTGACGCGGCAGGCGCAGATAGTCGGGACTGTCCAGAAGACACCGCCGAAACAAGGCGTTAAGCTCCATCTTGACCAGTTCGGCGCGCTCGAAATCGCCCGATCGATAGTCGGCGTGCCAGCGACGAACCAGCGCTTCGCTGCACAGATCGGGAGGCAGGGCGATCATTCCGCCGCCCAGAAGCGTCACCTGAAGCGAGGTGATGTGGTGCATCATCAGGAAGGCATCCAGCGGCAGATAGATATTGCACAGCTTTGGGGCGGCGGTGCCGGTGGGCAGCACCTGGGTCAGTTGATGGGGAATGCCCGCCCAGAAGACCACAAGTCGGTCGGACGGAATCGCAAGCTGCTCGCCGTCCATCTCATAGGTCATCGTCATGTCGATGGAAAAATTCGCTTCGACATGGCCATGCCAATGGGGCTGCGGCATCAACTGCGGTTCGAAGATGCGCATGCCGAATCGGCCGAACGCCCGGTTGGAGGCGTAAAAGTGCCGTTCATGCGACGGAACCGGGCCAACGCGGCTGTCTTTCGAAGCGTCCTTCATGACTGGCCTTTGCGGATCTTAGGAAGCCGGAAAACAATCTGATAAACGAGTATTGTTGAAAGGGGTTTCAACTTGCAAGGGTTTCCTTGGGACGGGCTGTTCCCAACTGGGGCGGACCGGACCAGGGAGATGAACGAAGAAACGCTCGGCCGTGCGACGGCCAAGGGAGGAATAATGACCAAATCAATCCGGCGCGCCGTTGCTGCGGCGCTGATGCTGGGTGTTTCTGCGGTTGCGGTTCAGGCCGAGATGATGGCCCCGACCACCCCGCCAGAAGCACCGAAATTCGACGCACAGGGCGAGCCCGTTTTCGTCAACCGCTCGGACATTTTTGAATACAAGGCGCTGCCCGCCTATTCGGAACCGGCCTGGGTCACGGCCTTTGTCGATGCCGGCAAATTGCCGCCTCTGGCCGAACGCCTGCCGAAAGAGCCGCTGGTCTACAAGACCGCCAACATGGTGGACGGCAACGGGGTTTACGGCGATGTGATGCGCCACGTTATCGGCGGGCGTCCCGAAGGCTGGAACTTCTGGGCCGGTCAGTCCTATGGCTGGGGAGGCATCGACATCGGTCTGGTCGAATGCCTGACCCGCACCGGACCCCTGTTCGAAGTGAACCCGACCGACCTGCAACCGATGCCGAACCTGGCCAGGGCCTGGGAATGGTCGGACGACGGCATGTCGCTGACCGTGCATCTGATCGAAGGCGCCAAATGGTCCGACGGTGACCCCTTTGACACCGAGGACATCGATTTTTACTGGAACGATGTCGTGATGGACGCGGAAGTGACGCCGCTGATGGGCGCCAGCCAGGAAACCTATGGCGCAGGCACGACGCTGGAAATTGTCGACGCCTACACCTTCAAGATGAATTTCCAGACCGCCTTCCCGGAATCGGTTCTGTACGCGATGGCTTACGGCAACTTCTGCCCCGGTCCCAGCCATGTGCTGAAGCCCAAGCATCCGAAATACGGCGGCGAAAGCTATGCCGCGTTCCACGATGCCTTCCCGTCGGACATGATGAACTTCCCGGTGATGGGGGCCTGGGCCGTGGTCGAACACCGCCCCGACGACATCGTCGTGCTGCGCCGTAATCCCTATTACTGGAAGGTCGACGAGGCCGGTCAGCAACTGCCCTATCTGGACGAAATGCAGTACCGCCTTTCGACCTGGGGTGACCGCGACATTCAGGCCGTTGCCGGAACCGGCGACTTTTCGAACCTGGAACAGGCTGAAAACTATGTCGAAAGTCTGAAGAAGGCCGCCGACCCGGCAAGCCCGGCCAAGCTGGCCTTTGGTCCGCGCACCATCGGCTACTCGTTGTATCCGAACCTGTCCGGCAACGGCTGGGGCGAGCCGGACGAGCGTGGCCAGGCAGTTCGCATGCTGAACCGCGATCTGAACTTCCGCAAGGCCATCACCTATGCGTTGGACCGTCAGCGGTTGGGCGACAGCCTTGTGAAGGGCCCGTTCACCAGCCAGTATCCCGGCGGCATCTATGCGGGCACGTCGTTCTATGACGCCGCCTCGACGGTGTTCTACCCCTATTCGGTGGACAGCGCCAAAGAGGCCCTTGCCGCAGCCGGCCTGACAGACACCGACGGCAACGGCTTTGTCAACCTTGCGGGGGGCGACGACCTGAACATCACACTGCTGGCAAACTCGGAATATGCCACCGACAAGAACCTTGCCGAGGGTGTGATTGCCATGATGGCCGAGGTCGGCGTGAAGGTGACGTTGAATGCGCTTGCCGGCAAGGATGCCAGCAATGCGATGGATGCCGGCAAATACGACTGGGCGGTTCTGCGAAATGGGACGGAGTTGATCACCATGGTGCAAAACTCCGCCGCGCTTGCGCCGACCGGGCCGACAACCGACGTCAACCACCGCGCCAACGCGGCGGGCGAGTTGGACCTGTTGCCCTACGAGGAGGAGTTGGTTGCAACCGTGAACGCCTTCATCAGCGAACGCGACGCGGCCAAGCGGGTCGAATTGGCGAAGACCTACCAGAAGCTGTACACCGAAAACCTCGACGGGATCGGCCTGACCGCCTATCCGGGGGCGCTGATCATCAACAAGCGCTTCTCGAACATCCCGGCGGGCGCGCCGATCTTCATGTACAACTGGGCCGAAGACAACATCATCCGCGAACGCGTGTTCGTGGCGGCTGACAAGCAGATCGGGGCCGAACTGCACCCCAACAGTCTGCCCGGCGCCCTGGGTGATGCGGGCCCGATCCTCGCCAACTAAGGCTTCATTGCCGGGGGGCAGGGCAACGCGCCTTGCCCCCCGGCACCCTTCGCCGCCCTTCCCCTATCCTGAACCAATCGAGGTGCGGCGATGCTGCGTTTCCTGATGATCCGTATCCTGCAGGCCATTCCCGTGCTGCTGGTGATGAGCGTGATAACCTTCGCCATCATCCAGGCCCCGCCCGGCGACTACGGCGATTTCATCCGGACCAACATGATCGTGCAGGGCAATGCCACCCAGGAAGCCGCCGACCGCGCCGCCGAGGCTTACCGCGAAGCGCATGGGTTGAACGACCCGATGCCGGTGCAGTATGTGAACTGGATCTGGGGCATCGTGGCGCATGGCGACTTCGGCCAGTCCTATGCCTACAACAAACCCGTCCTGGACATCCTGCTTCAGCGCCTGCCGCCCACCTTGGCGATTGCCCTGACCTGCCACCTCCTGGCGTCGCTGCTTGGAATTTCCTTCGGAATTCTGGCGGCGGTCAAACAATACTCGTGGGTGGACACGGTCTTGTCCTTTGTGTCCTTTCTGGGCATGACCGTGCCGCGTTTTCTGATGGCGCTGATCATCCTGTACATCCTTGCCTACAAGCTGGACGTGCAAGAGATCGGGTCGTTCTTTTCGTCGAAATACGGTGGTCAACCGTGGTGGCCCGGCATCCTCGATTTCAACTGGGCATTCTTCCTACCCGCGAGTTTAAAGATAACGAGTTTGTCATCATGGTGACTCGAAACGGACTTGTGAAAAAAACAGCCCTCAGCGAATATGGCAATGTTCGGGCGGCGGGATTGGCAGCGATCACCACGGACGAAGGTGATGAGTTGGTGAGTGCCAAGATCACGACGGGAGAAAACGATATTTTCCTTTGTTCTAAACAGGGAATGAGTATTCGCTTCAATGAAAGTGACTGTCGGCCAATGGGTCGCACCGCACGCGGCGTGATTGGCATGAGTCTCGATGAAGGTGACCGAGTC
>JANMJC010000023.1:0-3776 GCA_031371185.1 Paracoccaceae bacterium
GAAGCACGGCATTGGTCGACCCGCCAATGGCGCCGGTCACCACCACGGCATTTTCAAAGGCCGCGCGCGTCAGGATGCGGGAAATGCGCAGATCGCCATGAACCAGATCGACGATCCGTTTGCCCGCCTTTTCCGCCAGGACCGACCGGCGACTGTCAGCGGCGGGGATCGCGCCGTTAAGCGTGGGCGCAATGCCCATCGCCTCGGCAATGCTGGCCATGGTCGACGCGGTGCCCATCGTCATGCAGGACCCGGCGGACCGGCTCATCGCGGCCTCTGCCGCGTCAAGGCCCGCCTTGTCCAAGAGCCCGGTCCGGTATTCGTCGTCCAGCCGGAACACATCGGTGCCCGACCCCAGGACTCGCCCGCGGAACCGCCCGTTCAGCATGGGCCCGCCCGAGACAAGGATGGTCGGCACGTCGCAACTGGCGGCCCCCATCAGCAGGGCCGGGGTCGTCTTGTCGCAGCCCGCCAAAAGCACGACGCCGTCGATCGGGTTGGCGCGGATGGTTTCCTCGACATCCATCGCTGCAAGATTGCGGAACATCATCGTGGTGGGTCGCATCAAGGGCTCGCCCAGGGACATCACGGGAAATTCCAGCGGGAACCCCCCGGCCAGCAGCACCCCGCGCTTCACATGCTCGGCCAGATCGCGCAGATGCCGGTTGCAGGGGGTCAGCTCGGACCAGGTGTTGCAGATGCCGATGATGGGGCGGCCGTCGAAAAGGTCCGGACCGAAGCCCTGGCTTTTCATCCAGCTGCGTGGGATGAAGCCGTATTTGCCTTCGCGGGCGAACCATTCAGCACTGCGCAGCGGTCTTGCGGCGGTCATTGGCCTTCCACTCCCGTTCCGGATATTTCAAGCGCCCTGCCCTCGGCGAACCTGCCGGGGCGAAGGTGCGAGAAGTCCAGCAGTTCTGCACGGCCCATCACATCGGCGATATCGACCAAGGTTTCGCCCGTCGTGACCAGCCGGGTGATGCAGCGCGCGACACCGGCATGGATCGTCATGCCATGGCCGTTCATGCCGACGGCGTGGATCAGGTTGGCGATGTTTTCGTCGTATCCCAGAATGGGAAAACCATCGTCCGAGCAGTCATAGACACAGGTCCAGCCATCCAGCACCAGATGCGCGGGCAAGCGATAATAGCGCTCGATGCAAGCGCGCACTTCCGATCCAAAGCCGGGGTCGGGCCGCGTGTCGTAGAAATCCGGATCGGCGGCGGGCCGGGTGCTGTCAACCTTGTCGCGGTGCTGGCCGAACAGGGCGGTGCCGCCGGTTTCGCCCCGGCACCAGACCCCGTTGCCTTCCCACTGCAACCCCGGCGCGCCATGCAGCGGGATATCGGGGAAATCAGGCCCGGTCGGGACTGCCGCCATCACGTTCATCCGCTGCGGCGTGATCCTGACGCCGGTCCCTGCAAGGTCCGACACCTTGTTCGCCCAGGCGCCCGCCGCGTTGATCACAAGTCCGGCGGTGTAGCCACCGCGCCGTGTCAGCACGCTGTCGATCCGCCCGGCGCGATGTGGCAGGGCCAGAACCGCATTGCCGTAATCCACGGTCACGTTGGGGCGATCCGCCAGAAGCCTGCGATAAAGGTCGATCAGTTCGAAGGGGTTGATGAAACCGTTGCGCGGTTCGAACACACCGCCCAGAACCCCCTCGGGCGCGATCCAGGGAAAGCGGGCCAGAAGTTCGTCTCGGGTCAGGATTTCGTCCAGATACATGACTGACGGAACCGGTCCCAAACGAGGGGCCGTGGCCGGAATGCGGGGAAAGGCATCCGGTTCCCGGACAACGCCAAGGACACCCCAGGCGTTGAAGGCAAAGCCGTGATCCGCCTCGAAGGCCTTCATGCGGGCGTGGCCGATCATGCTTAGCCGCTGATATTCCGGCCCGTGATCGTGCCGACAGATCACGCCCGCACTGCGGCCAGAGGTTCCATGACCGGGGCCCCCCTTGTCAAAGACCGCAATCCGCAGATCCGTCGTCCGCGACAAATCGTAGGCGATGCTCAGCCCGACGACGCCGGCACCGACGATGGCGATATCGACGGATTTCATCGGTTCCTGCTGTGCTGGCATGCCGGTTTCACTTGGTAATCCCCGCCGTGATGCCCGTGACAATGTGGCGCTGGAACAGGATGAAGGCCAGGATCGGGGGAATCGTGCTCATCAGGGATCCGGTAAGGATGATGTCGTTGTCCAGAGCGGTGGCCCGCACACCCTTCAGGGTTGCAACCCCGACGCTGATCGTGCGCATGTCGGGGTCGGGCAGCATCAGAAGTCCGATCAACAGATCGTTCCAGGTCCCCAGAAAACACAGCACCCCGACCGTGACCAGCGCCGACCCCGCCATCCGCATCATGATCAGCGTGTAGATCTGCCAATAGGACGCCCCGTCGACGACGGCGCTTTCCATCAGCTCGTCCGGAAGGGCCTGAAAGAAGCTGGTCATCAGAACAACGGAAAACGGGGTCGCAAGGGCGGCATACATCAGGATCGGCCCCCAATAGGTGCCGATGCCGCCAAGCCTGGCAAAGTTGAGATAGTTCGGCAGGATCACGGTCGCCAGCGGCACCGAGATTGCGGCGATCATCACGGTGTAGCACAGGCCCGAGAACTTGAACCCCAGCTTGGCAAAGGAAAACCCGGCCATGCTGCTGACCACCAGCACGATGATCGTGGCACCAAGCGACACGATCCCGGAATTCAGCGAGTATTTCAGAACCGGCATCCGTTCAAAAATCACCAGCCACAGGCCGCCGATCCCCATGTCCTCGTGCGCGGCAAGCGAAGAGATGAGCAGGAAGGCGAAGGGAAACATCGAAGCGGCGGCGACGCAGCACACGACGGCGGTCGCCGAAAGCCCGGCGGACTGTCCGACACCGGCCCCGCGCTTGCGAAGGATTCGGACGGTCATGACACCTCCTGCGACCGGGAAAACCGGCGGACAAGGCCGATGACGATCAGGATCAGGATCATCAGACTGATCCCGATGGCACTGCCCGCCCCGAAGGCCCCGGTCGACAGCGCCCGCCGCCAGACCGCAAACTCCAGCGTCAGCGTGGCAGAGCCCGGGCCGCCGCCGGTCATGACGAAAATCAGACCGAAGATGCCGGTAAAGGACGCCACCATCGTGATGATGAACACGAATTCCACGAATCTGCGAACGGCGGGCAGGATGATCTCGATCAGGATGCGCATTTCGGACGCGCCGTCGATGCGGGCGGCCTCGATGGTCGATCGGTCGACCGTCGACAACGCGGTCAGGAAGATGACCGTGTTCACGCCAAAAACCGCGGCGTTGAAGGTCAGCAGCACGGCCAGCATCGCGGTCGACGATTTGGCAAGCCAGTTCATCGTCAGGCCGTCCAGACCGACCGAAGTCAGACCCTCGTTCAACACCCCCTCGCTGGCAAAGACCTGGCGCGCCACGACGCCGATGACCACCCACGACAGGGCCGTCGGCGCAAAGATCAGGGTGCGCAGAAGACCGCTGGCCGGAACGCCTCGGCTGAGCAGATAGGCGGTGATGAAGCACGGCACCATGCCGACCGGGATCGACAGCAGGATCAGGCCCGAGTTGATCAGCGCCCGCCGCAATTCGGGATCGACAAAGATGTTCTGGTAATTCCGCAGGCCGATCCAATGGGCCGTTGCGCCATTCCAGTCGGAGAAGCTGTAGTATGCCGCTTGGGCAAGGGGAATCGCGGTGATGCTCAGAACAAGCAGCATGGCAGGCAAGGCGAACATGAACCCTAGCTGGCGGCGTT
>JANMJC010000082.1:0-10298 GCA_031371185.1 Paracoccaceae bacterium
GGCATCACCTGCATCTGATCGACGGTTCCGCCTTCATCTTTCGCGCCTATCACGCCTTGCCGCCGCTGACGCGGAAGTCCGACGGGTTGCCGGTGGGGGCGGTGGCGGGGTTCTGCAACCTGATCTGGAGCGAGATCACCCAAGGAGCGGCAGGCAAGGCCAAGGCCAGCCATATCGCGGTGATCTTCGACGCCGGCGCCCATACCTTCCGCAACGACATGTACCCCGAATACAAGGCCAACCGCCCGGAATTGCCCGAGGATCTGCGCCCGCAGTTCCCGCTGACCCGCGACGCCACCCGCGCCTTCAACATCGCCTGCATCGAGATGAAGGGCTATGAGGCCGACGACATCATGGCGACGCTGGCGGTGCAGGCGCAGGCGGCGGGGGGGTCTTGCACCATCATCTCGTCCGACAAGGACCTGATGCAACTGATCGGGCCGGGCATCGACATGTATGACCCGATGAAGCAGAAGCCGCTTGGCGAGGCCGAGGTGATGGAAAAGTTCGGCGTCGCCCCGGATCGTGTGATCGACGTGCAGTCGCTGGCCGGGGATTCGGTCGACAACGTGCCGGGCGCGCCGGGGATCGGGTTGAAGACGGCGGCGCTGCTGATCAACGAATACGGCGATCTTGACACGTTGCTGGCCCGCGCCTCCGAGATCAAGCAACCCAAGCGGCGCGAAGCGCTGGTGGACAATGCCGACAAGATCCGGCTGAGCCGCGATCTGGTGACGCTGAAGAAAGACACGCCGATTGATTGCTCGCTGGACGATTTCGCGGTGCGCGCGCCCGATCCGGCGGTGGTGATGGAGTTCCTGAGCGTGATGGAGTTTCGCACCCTTGCGGGAAGGGTGGCCACACGGCTGAAGGTGGCCGCCCCCGAGATTGACGCCTCCAAGGGCTTTGAAGTGGCCGGCGCGCACGACGAGGGGGCGCAGCCCGCCGAGGAGGCGCGCCTGCCGTTCGACCATGACGCCTATGAATGTATCCGCGATGCGGCGGCGCTGGCGCGCTGGATTGCGCGGATCATCGACGTTGGCCATGTGGCGGTGGACACCGAAACGACCAGCCTTGACGAGATGCAGGCCGAACTGGTGGGCATCTCGCTTTGCGTCGATGCCGGGCATGCCGCCTATATTCCGCTTGGCCACAAGAAGGGCGCGGGCGATCTGTTTGGGGGCAGCGATCTGGCCGAGGGTCAGATGGGGCTGAACGACTGTCTGGCGCTGTTGAAGCCGGTGCTGGAGGACGACAGCATTCTGAAGATCGGCCAGAACATGAAGTACGACTGGAAGATTTTCGCGCGCCACGGGGTGCGCATCGCCCCCTTTGATGACACGATGCTGATGTCCTATGCCATGCACGGCGGCATTCACGGCCACGGCATGGACTATCTCTCGGGCCAGTATCTTGACCACAAACCCATTCCGATCAAGGATTTGCTGGGCTCTGGCAAGGCCATGGTCACCTTTGACAAGGTGGCGATCGATACGGCGGTGAAATATGCCGCCGAAGATGCCGATGTGACCCTGCGGCTGTGGGCGCTGTTAAAGCCGCAACTGCACCGCGCGCGGGTCACCACGGTCTACGAGACGCTGGAGCGCCCGCTGGTGCCGGTCCTGGCCGAGATGGAGATGGCGGGCATTCAGGTGGACCGCGACACGCTGAGCCGGATGTCGAACGCCTTCGCGCAGAAGATGGCGGGGTTCGAGGCGGAAATTCAAGAGGTGGCGGGTCAGCCGTTCAACGTCGGTTCCCCCAAGCAGGTGGGCGAGATCCTGTTTGACAAGATGGGCGTGCCGGGCGGCGAAAAGGGCAAGACCGGGGCCTATGCCACCGGCGCGGATGTGCTGGAAGACGTCACCACCCTGACCGAAGCCCACCCGCTGGGTGCCCGGCTGGCGGCGCTATTGTTGGACTGGCGGCAGTTGTCCAAGCTGAAATCGACCTATACCGATGCGCTGCAGGACCATATCAACCCCGAAACCGGCCGGGTCCACACCAGCTATTCGATCTCGGGCGCGGTGACCGGGCGGCTGGCCTCGACCGACCCCAATTTGCAGAACATTCCGGTGCGCTCGGAAGAGGGGAGGCGCATCCGCGAAGCCTTTGTGGCGCCGGCGGGCCGGGTGCTGGTCAGTCTGGACTACAGCCAGATCGAGCTGCGGATCCTGGCGCATATCGCGGATATCGCCAGCCTTCAGCAGGCGTTCAAGGACGGTCTGGACATTCACGCGATGACCGCCAGCGAGATGTTCAACGTGCCGATGGACCAGATGACCAGCGACGTGCGCCGCAAGGCGAAGGCGATCAATTTCGGGGTGATCTACGGGATCTCGGGCTTTGGTCTGGCGCGCAACCTGCGCATTGCGCGGTCCGAGGCCCAAGGGTTCATCGACCGCTATTTCGAGCGGTTTCCCGGGATCAAGGAATACATGTCGGACACGGTCAAATTCGCGCAAGGTAACGGTTTTGTCCAAACCCTGTTTGGCCGCAAGATCCACACCACTGACATCAACACCAAAGGGCCGGGGCAAAGCTTTGCCAAGCGGGCGGCGATCAACGCGCCGATTCAGGGCACGGCGGCCGATGTGATCCGGCGCGCGATGGTCCGGATGCCCGGGGCCATTGCCGGGCTGGACGCCAGGATGCTGTTGCAGGTGCATGACGAATTGCTGTTCGAGGTGTCGCAGGCCGATGTGGCCGGGCTGATCAGGGTTGCCAAGGACGTGATGGAAGGGGGCGGCGCATCCGGCGGTGGATTTCAAGGTCCCGCTGGTGGTGGAGGCCGGGCAAGGCGCAAGCTGGGCAGCGGCGCATTAGCGTCAGGCGCTCGGGGGTTTCACACCCCCGAGCGGGTTTGTGCCAAACCCGCTTCCCCCGTGGGAATATTTGGATCAAGATGAAGGTGGTTCAGGGAACATACAGGGTTGCAAATGGCTGGGATGATCCGGAACTGGCCGGAGTTGAAGGCCTTTGCCCTTGCGCTACGCTTGCCGGAGGTGACGCTCGCCACGCCCTGGGGGCATGAGATGTTGAAGGCCTTTGGCAAGTCCTGGTGCCATTGGTCGTTTTACGAAGATGCGGCGGTCTTCGCGGCCGGTCGCGACGAACGTGAGATGCTGATGGAGGCCGATCCGGCGACGTTTTTCCTGCATCCGCATTACCGCAATCATGACCTGGTTCTGGTCCGGGCCGGGCGGATCGACCCGGACTGGGCGCGGGGGCGGCTTTTGCAACGCTGGCGAGAGCGGGCGCCGAAGAAATTCCTGAAGGAATGGGATGGCGCCCATGGCGGATGAAGCCCTGGAATTCCCGACACCTCAGGCCTGGAATGACTGGTTGGCGGCGCATCAGGACGCGACCGAGGTCTGGGTGATGTATTGGAAGAAGGGAACGGGCGTGGCCTCGATCGACTGGCAGCAGGCGGTGGTGGAAGCCTTGTGCTGGGGGTGGATCGACGGGGTGCGCAAGGCGGTGGACGCGGCGCGGTTCAAGCAACGCTTTACCCCGCGCAAGCCCGGCAGCGCCTGGTCCGAGATCAACAAGGCCCATGTGGCACGGCTGATCGCCGAGGCGCGCATGCAGGCGCCGGGGTTGGCGGCGGTTGCGGTGGCGCGTGCGAACGGAAGATGGGAACAGGGCTATTCCGGCGGGATGGCCAAGGCCGAAATTCCGCCGGATTTTCTGGCGGCGCTGGAGGCGGGGCCGCCTTCCGCGCGTCTGGCCTGGGAGAACATGAATGCGCGCAACCGTTTTGCGATCTATTACCGGGTGACGACGGCGAAACGGGCGGAAACCCGGGCCCGGAAGATCGCGGAGTTCGTGGCGATGCTGGCGCGGGGCGAGCGGTTGTTTTGAGGGGCCCCGCCCGGTCTCATGCCGTGTCAATCCTCAGGTGATAGCAATTGTTGCGCGACGACCGGACATGGACATAGGACACGCGCGGATCGGCCAAAAGGGCGGCGGCGCGGTCGGGAATCCGGGCAGTCGGGGTCACGCCGCCCGTGCCGTAGACGATGCGATGGTCCGCGCCATAGCCGCGGGTGATGTAATCGGGGCCGTCCAGAATTTCGGGCGGCTCGGCCCCTCCTCCGCGCGGACAGGGCGCTGCACAGAGGAAGATCGGGCCGCTTTCGGCATAGGGTTGCGGCTCGGGAAAGGGTCGATGCGCCAGAACCAGCATGGCCGCGCCCTTGGGGATCATCCGCAGACAGTGGCGGCAAGGGTTGCCCTCGCCGTCCGACACATGGCGTTCGGGGGTCTGTCCGTTGGCGTCGGGCCCGAGGGACTGCAAGGCGCGGGCGGTGGCGGTGGGGATGGCGGTGTAGCGGATCATGGACCTCTCCTGTTTGGATCAGGGTGGGCCTATCAGCGCCGGTCCGCGACCCGAAACCTGCGCAAATCGTGAGACGCGGGCGGCCTTAGCCCAGAAAATGCAGGACCTGACCTTTGTGCATCGGCGCGGCGGCCCGATCTGCGACATCGCGGACGGGATAGCTGGCCAGGCTGCGGAACCGCGCGCAGGGCAGATCGGCGCGAAGGATGTCGCCGACCAGAACGACGGGGCCCCGGGCACGGGTCAGAAACGCGATCACCCGGGCCGCCAGATCGGGGGCATAGAACAGATCGCCCAGCAGGATCAGGTCGACGTCCGGCACCGGCCCGGACAACAGATCGTCCGCCAGGGTGACCGAGGTGTGGTTGAGTGCCGCGTTCAGGGGGATGACGGCGCGCGCGGCGGGGTCAACCTCGGAGGCCGTGACCCGGGCGGCCCCCAGACGGGCGGCGGCAATGCCGACCAGACCCGAGCCGGCACCAAGATCCAGCACGCGCTTGCCCTGCACCAGTGCCGGATGGGCCGCAAGATGGGCAATCAGCGCCGCACCGCCCGGCCAGAGATAGGCCCAATAGGGCGGACCCTTGGCCAGTTGCGACAGGTGGCTGTGCGGGGAGGCAGCGTGATAGACCAGCGGCGGCGGCCCGGGCAGTGCCGTGACCGGCAGATCGCGGGCGATGCGGATGGCGAGGGATGTCATGACGGGCCCTCTGCCTGCGCGACAGACGCGGGCGACCCTAGGATCGCTGCACCAGCGGGCCCATCACCTTGCCGGCCAAAAGATGTATATGGAAATGCGGCACCTCTTGCATGCCGTCCGCCCCGGCGTTGGAGATGGCCCGATACCCGCCCGGCAAGGTGGCGCAGATCCGGGCAAGCGCCTGGTGGAAATCCATGATCTCTGCGGCCGAGGCTTTGGCCGCGAAATCGTCAAGCGTCACATAGGGCCCCTTGGGGATCACCAGAATATGGGTCGGCGCCTGCGGGTGCAGGTCGTGAAACGCCAGGGTATGGGCGGTTTCCAGCACGGTCTTGTTGGGAATTTCCCCGCGCAGGATGCGGGCGAAGATGTTTTGCGGGTCGTACGGTTCGGCCATGATCAATCCACATAAAGGTATTCGGTCGCGGCGATTTCGCGCGCCTTGTCGATGGGAATATCAAAAAAAGCAGCCAGCGGCAGGGTGTTTTCATCGACACTGGCCGATTGCCGGATGCGGTAGAAATTGCCAAAGCCCGCATCGCGGATACGGTCGGATTCGAACCGGACGTCATAGCGGATCGTCGGCAACAGCCGGTCGATGGTTTCGCGCGGGGTGCGTTCAGAGGCAAGGCCAACCCGTTTGGCATGGCCGATCAGATAGTCATCGGTGAAGTCACATTCGATCTCCAGCAGCCGCACCTTGGCCTTGTCGTTGAAGAAATCCTGCATCAGATCGACGTTCGCCGGGTCGATGCAGAACACCAGACGATCGGTCTGCCAGTAGTCGAACAACATCCGCACCAGCGCGCGGCGATGCCGGGTGCGCTTTTCGATGGTCGACTGGATGCCCCCCAGATCGGGCAGTTCGGTGGCGGCCTCGTTGAACAGATAGTCCAGCGCGGGCAGGTTGGTGGTCTGGCGCACCCGGTCGACCAGACGTTTGGCGACGTGCCATTTCTTGCAGGTCACCATCATCAGCGTGCGTTCATGGCCAAGCGAGCTTTCGGTCTCCCAGAAACGCGGCGCAAAGCGGCGCCCGATGCGGCCCCGCCCGGTGATGAAGGAATACAGCGTGCGCCCCTCGTTCGAGATGGCAAAACGCACGCCCCGGGCGACGTACAACTTGCCCAGGCGTTCCTTGAGGTCGCGGGCATCGGGGCTGATCTTGCGGGCGAACAGATAGTCCTGACTGACCAGAAGGTCGTAGTTGTCATTGTAGAAGGTCACCGGCATGCCGTAGTCGGTGAAGACCAGAAAGGTCAGGGTGCGGGTGTGTATCTCGTGCTCGGGCACCAGATGGCGGACCAGGGTTTGAAAGAAGGTCTCGTCCGGGATCCAGGTGGTCTTGAAGAAGCGCAGCACATCGGGGCGCTTGTCGATGAAATCCAGCAGCCATTCGACGGTGCGGCGGCGCAGGCACCACCACTGGCTGCCGATCTGCATCTGGATGTCGGCGGGCACCTTGCGGGTCAGACCCAGGCGCTTTTGCACATCCATCGAGGTGTAGAACAGCCGCTTGTGCGTGCGCTCGTTGAAGAAGTGGCGGTAGATCAGGCGCTCTTCCTTGATGCCGGTCTTGATCCAGTCCGAGGCGAAGAAATCGACGGCCTCGATGTAGTCGACCTCTTCGCGGTCCAGAAAGGCATGGGCGAACTCTGCCGTCTTGATCGGCATGCAATCGCCGGACAGCATGTAGAAATGGGTGGCGCGGGGAAAGGCCTCGACCGCGGCGCGCACCGCCAGCAGGGTCGCGCCGACAAGGCTCCACTCTCCCCAGCCGCATTTCAGCCGGCGCGCGGCAAAGGTGACCGAAGGGTTGTCGGCCAGGGCGGCGCGAATCCGTTCAAAATCCTCGCGCGGGGCGCGCGCGTCAAAGTGGATCGCCAGGCAATCCCCCGCCTCGGTCAGGCGGCGTGCCTGCGCGATGATCCCCTCGGGATCCTTGTGGCAGAGCAGGATATAGGCGATTTTTGCCATTCTGGAAACAATCCACCCTTCGAACCGGTCACTTGTGACATAAAGTCATTTAACGCGGATTGAAAAGACAGAGTTTCTTTGCTCTTTTGTCCGACAAGCCCCAAGCAAGGCGGCAAGTAACGATTGAGGCAAGGCAGATGGGGTTTCCCGGCACCTGGATGACACAAAGCGAGACGGTTGTGTACCGCGTGGTGCCGAAGTGCGCCTGCTCGACCATCGGTCAGATCATGTATTACGCCGACCACGGCAGCTTCTTTGACGGTGACATCCATGATGCCACCGCGGGCCTGCACAAATGGGCGATCGAGGCCAGCCAGCCGAAGATCGAAAAGGCCGCCAAGAGCCACCGCATCTATTCCTTTACCTGCGTGCGTAACCCCTATGCCCGCATCCTGTCGTCCTATTTCGACAAGATTTGCGGCATCCAGCGCAACGGCAAACGCTATCGCGGCAATCTGGTGCCGCTTCTGGTGCAGAAATACGGGGTGGATGTCGGCGGTGACGACGGCAAGGCAGAGTTTGACCAGATCAAATCCTTCCGCCGCTTTCTGTTGTTCGCCCGCGACACCATCCGCTTCCGCAAACCGATGGAGCCTGACATTCACTGGTCCGCGATGTCGGGCCACATCTCGACCTTCATCGTCAACGGCGGGCGCTACAACCAGATCTTCCACACCGAACGGTTCAACGAGGGTATGGAAACCGTCATCAAGAAGATGAAACCCAAGCACAAGGTCGAACTCAGCCAGATCCCGCGCTTCAACGAAAGCGAAGGCCACGGGCCCAAGCGCGCCCACAAGGTCAGCGATTATTTCGACGATCTGTCACGCCATCTGATCTGGGAAATCTACAAGCGCGACTTTCAGTTGTTCAAATATGATTTCGACGATCCCGACAACAAGATGCCGACCGGCGAGGTTGATCTGGACGAAATTCACGCCAAACTGGGTGACTGATGCCCGCGGCCCCTGGCGCGCTCAGCCCCTCGGAACGGCAAGGCAAGGCGGCCCCTTCCGGCGCTCCGCTTCTGTCCCCTTCACTTTGACCCAAATATTCCCACGGGGGCGGCGTGTTTGGCACAAACCCGCCCGGGGGTGTGAAACCCCCGTCCCGGCCGAAACCCCGTGCAACGGTGCCTGCGGCGCGGGCGAGACAGCGAAAGCGGCGCCCCGGTGCGGGCGCCGCTTTGACGGGTCAGGTCAGATCAGCCCCTGCGCGGCAAACAGCCCCTGCAGATCGGTTTCGGGGCGCGCGCCGTAATGGCTGATCACCTCGGCGGCGGCGGCACAGCCCATGCGGCCCGCCACGTCCAGCGGTTGCCCTTTGACCATGCCATACAGGAACCCCGTCGCAAAAAGGTCGCCGGCACCGGTTGCATCCACCGGCACCACGCGGTGCACCGGCACCACGGCGCGCTCGGCGCCGCGCAACAGGATCACCTCGTCGCCCGATCTTGTGCACACCACCAGACCCGCGTCCTGCGCGGCCTGGCTCAAGGCGCTGTCCAGATCGGTCTGATACAAACTGGCCCATTCGTGTTCGTTGCCGATCACATAGTCCAGATCGCGGACCAGATGGCGGAAGTCGTCGCGGTGGCGATCGACACAAAACGGGTCCGACAGCGCGATGCCCGCCTGCCCCCCCGCCTGACGGCACAGCTTGGCCGCGCGCTTGAAGGCCTCCTTGCCCTTGGGCTTGTCGTAGAGATAGCCCTCCAGAAACAGATACTGCGTGTCGCCCGCCACCGCGTCCGACACGTCCTGCGGCCCCAGTTCCGACGAGATGCCCAGATAGGTGTTCATCGACCGCTCGCCATCCCCGGACACGAAGATCATCGACCGCGAGGTCGGCAATTCGCCGCCCGGCACCGGCGGGTTGACAAAGTCGGTGCCGTCTTCGGCCATGGACGCCGCATAGAACCGCCCCAGGGCATCGTCATGCACCCGGCCGATGAAAGCGGTCTTCAGCCCCAGATTTCCCAAGCCCGCCAGAGTGTTGGCCACCGATCCGCCCGCCGCCTGCACCCGGTCGTTCATCGCGCCGTACAGGATTTCGCCGCGCTCGCGCTCGACCAGTTGCATGATGCCCTTTTCGATGCCCATCAGCTCCAGAAAGCTGTGATCGGCCTGGGCGAACACATCGACAATCGCATTGCCGATGCCGACGACCTGATATTTCTTCATTTAGGTTTTTTCCTTGAACTGGCAGTCTTCGCGGATCGGGCAGATGCCGCATTTGGGTTTGCGCGCCCCGCAGATATGACGACCGTGCAGGATCAGCCAGTGGTGCGCGTGCTGCTGGAATTCGGCCGGAACATTGTCTTCGATGGCGCGTTCCACGGCCGTCTCGTCTTTTCCGGGCGCGATGCCGGTGCGGTTGCCGACGCGAAAGATATGGGTGTCGACGGCCTGGGCGGGCTGGTGGAACCACATGTTCAAGACCACATTCGCGGTCTTGCGCCCGACCCCCGGCAAAAGCTGCAACGCGGCGCGCGACGAAGGCACCTGACCGCCGAAATCCTCGATCAGCATCCGCGACAACCGGATCAGGTTGCGCGCCTTGGTGCGGTACAGGCCGATGGTCCTGATATGCTGGATCAGCCCTTCTTCGCCCAGGGCGAGCATCTTTTCCGGCGTGTCGGCGATCTGGAACAGGGCCGCCGTCGCCTTGTTGACCCCCACATCGGTGGACTGCGCCGACAGGGCCACCGCCACCACAAGGGTAAAGGCGTTGGTGTGGTGCAATTCGCCTTTCGGCACCGGCTCCGCGTCGTGGAACCGGGAGAAGATGCGGTGCAGGGTGGGATAATCCAACTGGCGTGTCATGCGGCAGATATGCCGGGCGGACGGGCGGGGATCAAGCGAAAGGCGCAGGTTTCGGGTCGCGGGGGGTGACACTGTGGCCTAATGTGAGGGTCACAGAGGTGTTCAGATGACAGACCAAAGCCCCAGCTACCACTACGCGGTCATCGGCCGTGCCCTGCGCGAGATCGATGCCGCCGGGCCCGGCCTGACGCTTGACGATCTGGCGGGGCGGATGGGCATGTCGGTGGCGCATTTCCAGCGGGTGTTTTCGGCCTGGGTCGGGGTCAGCCCGAAGCGCTATCAGCAATATCTGACGCTGAACCTTGCCAAGCGCCTGCTGGCGGATCGGTTCACCGTGCTGCAAACGGCCCATGAGGCCGGGCTTTCCGGGGGGGGCCGCCTGCATGATCTGTTCCTGACCTGGGAGGCGATGACCCCCGGAGAGTTCGCGGCAGGGGGGGCCGGGCTGTGCTTG
>JANMJC010000113.1:0-4167 GCA_031371185.1 Paracoccaceae bacterium
GGAGCGAGACTGACATCACCCTGCGCGTGGTCGATGACGGTGTGGGCTTTCCGCCCCAGATGATCGGGCGCATCGGCGATCCGTTTCTGCGCAGCCGCCGCCCGCTGTTGGACGATGCCGCCAGGCGTCCCGAATACGAAGGCATGGGGCTGGGCCTGTTCATCGCCAAGACCCTGCTGGAGCGGACCGGCGCGACCATCGCCTTTTCCAATGCCGCCAGCCAGTTTCTCACCCCCGGCGAGCGACCCGATCGCTGCGGTGCCGTCATCGACATCCGCTGGTCCCGCGCCGAAATCGAGGCCAGCCCGATGGACAGGCTGGGTCCGAACCGACCCAACGCCGAATAGGGCCCTGCCGGCAATCCCCGGCTTTGGGGTGTTTTGCCGGGCCGAACCCCTGGTCAGGCAAAGATATTTCCCCGGAAGGGCCCGCTTGCGCCCGGCAACCCAAGGCTGCGCCGGGCTTTATTCATTCAGCGGCAACACGATCCGATTTCTTAACCAGTCGTTAAGCCTTTCGCGGCCAAAGTCGGGGCAGGGGTAACCGCGTATTGCAGGATTTCCGGAATGAATGCTGATTGGGCTTTGGGCTTCGGCTTGGTCCTGACTTCCATGGTTACCGCGTTGCTGGGCGTCCTGCTGGTTCACTACCTTCCCAATCTTGGGGCCCAGGGCGCCGTTGCCGGGCGCTATCTTGAAAAATCCGACGATGCGGTCTTTCTGTTCGATGGCGAAATACTGATCGACAGTTCGCCCAACGCCCGTGCCATTCTGGCGGCCAATCCCACCCGCAGCCCGGCCTGGGTTCGCCTGATGTCCTACCTCTCCGGGCGTTTTCCCGATTTTTCGGCCGCCCTTTTGCGCCTGCCGCATGAGGGGGTGATCACGCTGGCTTCCGAACCGGGGGTCGGGGATCCGATCCTTCTTGTGGCGGAATTGCGCGGGGGCCTGACCCGGCTGACCCTGGTCGATCCCGAAGGCGACACGGCGGACACCCGCAACGACCCCTTGTCGTTTCGCGCCTTGTCGGACGAATTGACGATGCTGCGCGATCTGGTGGGCAAGGCGCCGTTTCTGGTCTGGCGCACCAACAAGACTCACGAAGTGTTCTGGGCGAATCCCGCCTATCTGACGGCGGCCTCGTCCCGGGGCGGCGAGGGGCAGGAAATTTCCTGGCCCCTGCCGCATGTCTTCGACCCCTTGGCCAGCAGTCGGCCAGCGGCCGGGCAGCGGCAGAAACTGATCGCCGCCGATGGCAGGACCCACTGGTACGACATCGCCAGCCATGCCGAAGGGGACGGTTGGATCAGCTTTGCCAGCCCCGCCGACGCCATTGTTCAGGCCGAAACCTCGCTGCGCGATTTCATGCAGACCCTGACCAAGACCTTCGCGCAACTGCATGTCGGGCTGGCGATCTTCGATTCGTCGCGGACCTTGCAGTTGTTCAACCCGGCCCTGCTGGATCTGACCGGCCTGCCGATCGACTTTCTGTCGGCGCGCCCCACGCTGTTGGCCTTGCTGGATGCGATGCGCGACCGCAACATGATCCCCGAACCAAAGGACTACCGTTCGTGGCGGCGTCAGTTGGTCGAAATGGAAAAGGCCGCCGCCTCGGGCCTGTACGAGGACACCTGGAGCCTGCCAGGCGGCCAGACCTACCGGGTGGTTGGCCGACCGCATCCCAATGGCGCGCTGGCCCTGATGATCGAGGATATTTCCAACGAAATGCTGCGCACCCGCCGCTACCGTGCCGATCTTGAACTGGGCCAGTCGGTGCTGGACGGCCTGCCAGAGGCGGTCGCGGTCTTTTCCGAAGACGGGCAGTTGGTGATGTCCAACGCCGCCTACAGCGATCTTTGGGGCCATGACCCCTCGGTCGCCCTGGGCGAAGCCACCGTTGGCACGATCTGCCGCTACTGGCGCGCCAACTCTGCCCCCAGCCATTTGTGGTCCGAGGTTGAGACCTTTGTGACCAACCCCGGCGACCGTCTGACCTGGCAGGGTCAGGCCCGCATGTCGGATGGGCGGCTGGTTGACTGCAGCTTTGCCCCGCTTGCCGGCGGTCCCACTCTGGTGACCTTCCGCATCGCCCAGGTCAGCGGCCTTGTCGCCGCTGAAGAGGCCGTTCCCTTGCGGGCCTGATCAAGGCCGGGGGCGGTGTTCCGATCAGGGTGGACCGTCAGGGTCGCATCCCGCCCGAAAAGATCGCCGCCTCCTGCGCAAAAAGGGTGATCTGCCCGAACTGCCGTCGCGCGCGTCCGGTTTGAAACCGTCCCGCCGCCCGCCCCGCCCTGAACGGTCCGCTTTGCCCAAGGGCGATTTCACGCCCGAAGCGGTCCGCCGTGGCAAACCGTCGCCGGGCGGGACTGGTGCCGTCCTTTCCCGCCCGAATCGCTTCCGGCAACCGGCGATCCCGGGGGGCCTTGCGATGCCGCCCCCTGCAGGGCAGATTGCCGACATGACCGCCGAGCCCGCCCCGCCCTTTGACTTTGTCCTTGACCTGCCCGACCCCGGCGCGACCGACAGATTTGCGGCCCGGCTGGCCGATCTTGTCCCGCCCGGGTCCTGCCTTTTGCTGTCCGGGCCGATCGGGGCCGGGAAATCGCACTTTGCCCGCGCCTTCATCCGCCACCGTCTGGGCTATCGGGGCGATATCCCCTCGCCCAGCTTCACGCTGGTTCAGACCTATGAAAGCCCCGCCGAAGAGGTCTGGCATGCCGATCTTTACCGCTTGTCGCACCCTGACGAGGTGCTGGAACTGGGGCTGGAGCAGGCCTTTGGCCGCGCGATCTGCCTGATCGAATGGCCCGACCGCCTGGGAAACCTGGCCCCGCGCGATGCGCTTCACCTGACGCTTTCGGCGCAGGCCGAGGGCCGTGTCGCGCGTCTGTCGGGCGCCCCCGCCTCCTTGATCTTCGCCCTGAACCATGGCTGACCGCGCCGCCCCGATCCGCGATTTTCTGCAAGGGGCCGGTTGGGGGGCGGCTCTGCGCCGCCCCTTGGCGGGCGACGCCTCGGATCGCAGCTATGAACGGCTGGTCCTGAACGGCAAGACCGCCATCCTGATGAACGCGCCGCCCGGTCACGGCGATGATCCGGCCGACTTTGTACGGATCGCGGGCTATCTGCGCGGTATCGGCCTGTCTGCCCCCGAATTCCTGAAACAGGACTTGACCCAAGGGTTCCTGCTGATGGAGGATTTCGGCGATGCCCTGTTTGCCGGCATTTTGCAGGCCGACCCGACCCGCGACTGCGCGCTGTATGGCGCTGCGACCGATGTGCTGATCCACCTTGCCCGGGCACCGTTGCCGCCGGGTCTGCCCGATCTGTCGGCCCCTGACTGGGCCCGTGCCGCGACCCTTGCGCTGACCGACTACGCCCAGCCCCTGATCGGCCGGTCCGATGCAACCGGGTTTGAAGGCGCGCTGACATCGGCCCTGCGCCGGCACGCCGATGGGCCCCGCATCTTCATTCACCGCGATTTCCACGCCGAAAACCTGATCCTGCTGCCCGAGCGCCCCGGCCTGCGCCAGACCGGCCTGCTGGATTTCCAACTGGGGCAGGGCGGTCAGCCCGGCTATGATCTTGTCTCGCTGCTGCAGGACGCCCGCCACGATGTGTCGCCGCAGATCGAGTCGGCGATGATCGCCCGTTATTCCTGCGCCCTGTCTCTGGACCCTGCCGATTTTGCCGCCAGCTACGCTGCTCTGGGCGCGCAACGCGCCCTGCGCATCCTTGGCATATTCGCCCGCCTTGCCCGCCACAGCGGCAAGCCCCGCTATCTGCCGATGCTGCCCCGGGTCTGGGACCATCTGCAGCGCAACCTGCGCCATCCCGCCTTGTCGGACCTGCGCCCGGCTTGCGCCCTTCTTCCCGCGCCCAGCCCCGAAACCCTGCAAATTCTGGCCAGGACATGACCGCCCTGCCCCTGATGCTGTTCGCCGCCGGTCGCGGCACCCGCCTGCGCCCGCTGACCGACCATCTGCCCAAACCACTGATCCGGGTGGCGGGGGTTGCCCTGCTGGACCACGCCCTGGCCATCGCCCGCGCCGCAGGCTGCACCAGGGTCGTGGTCAACACCCATCACCTTGGCGACCAGATCGCGGCCCATCTGGCCGGGCAGGACATTCTTCTCAGTCCCGAACCGGTGCTGCTGGAAACCGGGGGC
>JANMJC010000178.1:0-9204 GCA_031371185.1 Paracoccaceae bacterium
CGATGATCTTCGACGAGATCGACCGGGGCGTTGGCGGGGCGACCGCCGATGCCGTGGGGCGGCGCTTGCGCGCCCTTGCCGACCGCGCGCAGGTGCTGGTGGTCACCCATTCGCCGCAGGTCGCGGCCTTTGGCGTGGCGCATTGGCGGGTGGAAAAGCGCCAGACCGCGCGCGAAACCCTGTCAACGGTGACCGCGCTGAATGCGGGCGAGCGCATCGAAGAGATCGCGCGCATGCTGGCCGGAGACCGGGTGACCGATGCGGCGCGCGAAGCGGCCCGGGAACTGATGCGCGCCTGAACCGCCGCCTTCAGGATTTGGCGAAATCCCCACCACCTTTTCAACCGCGTCGTCCGGTTTCCGGGTTTTCCTTCCCGACCCGAAAGGCGCCGTTCCCCCGGGCTCGCGACCCAGGCCCGGACCGGATCACACGATCAGAAAATCCGTGGCAGACAGCCCCGCCGTGGTGAAATTCGCCACCTGCGCGAATTGAACCGCGACCGCCGCACCCGAGCCGTCGGAATCGTAGAAAAGATTGCCGTTGGCGGCGTCGTACAGGATGCGGTCCGTGCCATCTAGGACGCCGGCGCCCGGCCCGGCGATGATCTTGAACGCCGAGCCTGCCAGCCCGCCGGCCGCCAGCGTGCTGAAAACCGCGCTTTCAAGCTCGATCTCGTCACGACCGCCGCTCATGTCGGTCAAGGTGTCGATATTGGTCCCCGACAGGGTTGAATTGAAGACAAAGACATCGTCACCCGCGCCGCCCGTCAGGGTATCGGCCCCCTCAAAGCCGTTCAGTCGATCGTCACCGGCGCGACCGGAAAGGCTGTCATTGCCGGTGTAACCGTCCATCCGGTTGGCCAGGCCGTTGCCGGTATAGGTGGCGTTGCCGGCAAATCCGCCGTCCAGATTTTCGATGTTGGCCGCCAGGGTATAGATTGCGACCAGGGCCCGGACTTCATCGGTGCCTTCGTTCAGCGCTTCGATGGCCAGGTCGCCGGAATCGCCGACGATGTACAGGTCATCGCCCGTCAGACCGCGAAGCGTGTCGATCCCGGTCGAACCGTTGAACGTGTCATTCCCGATGTTGCCGGTAAGGCTGTTGTTCAGGCTGTTGCCAAAAAGCAGGGCTCCGGTGGTTCGGGTAGATGCCAGACCCTCGACATTTCCGGCCAGGGTATACTGGGCGATGCCGGTTTCCACCCGGTCATGGCCGCCGTTCCCCAGTTCCACGATGGCATCCCCTACGGACGAGACGATGTAAAGGTCGTCGCCCGACTGGCCGGTCATCGTGTCGTCGCCGGCGGCCCCCTTGAGCGTGTCGTTGCCGGTATTGCCCGTGATGGTGTTGTCCAGATCGTTGCCCGTCAGCCGGGCGTTTGCCGTGGAAAGCCCGATCAGGATCTCGACCTTGTCATCCAGCGTCGCGTTGACCAGATGGGTCTGCACCGTATCGGTGCCACCGTTGCCAAGTTCGGTGATCACATCCGAAGACTGCCGCTCGATATAGATGTCGTCGCCATTGCCGCCCGCCATGGTATCGGCCCCGCCCGCCGCGTCGATGACGTCATTGCCCGAACTGGCCGCGATGGAATTGGCAAGGGAGTTGCCGGTCAGGGTCTGCCCCGTCAGACCCTGACCGATCATGTTTTCAAGATTGGCCCCCAAAGTATAGCTGGCAGCCCCGACGCGGACCAGATCGGTGCCTTCGCCGGTGTTTTCAAGGATGACATCGAATTCCGAGATCGAATATTCGTCGTCGCCCTGGCCACCGATCAGCGTATCAATCTCGCTGGTGCCCGAGGCGAAAACATCGTTGCCGATGTTGCCCGTCAGGATGTTGGCAAGGCCGTTGCCGACCAGCGTTGCCCCGGTCGTCAGCAGGATCGTCCCGTTTTCGATATTGTTGCCAAGCTGATAGCTGGCAAGCGAGGTCTGAACCGTGTCGGTGCCCTGGTTGGAAAGTTCGGTCACGACATCGCCGGCACTGTTGACGATCAGGGTGTCATTCCCCAGACCGCCAACCAGTGTGTCATCGCCGTTTCCGCCGTCGATCAGATCGTCCCCTGCGGCGCCAGACAGGCTGTCCGCGCCGCCGCGCCCCGACAGCGTGTCATTGCCCGACCCCGTGGTGATCGTATCGGCCCCGTTCGACCCAAGGATGCTGGCGGCGCGCGCACCGAGTTGCGTGGTCAGATCGGCCGCCCCGGCCGACGTGAACGACAGGCTGACCGATGAAATCGTGTCAAGGACGCTGACCTGAATTGTGTCATAGGCGGCGAAATTTGCCGGCGAATCGGCGACCGTCAGGCCGTTGGTATTCAACGTCGTCATTCCAAATTCCCTTCCTGTTCATCAAAAATCAGACGGAGTTCGGCGCAGAAAGCCTGCTAAACAATTGTGACTATTCAATAAAAATTCGCGCCAGACGAAAAGTGCTCGTGGTGGGTGGTCAAGTCTAACGCCCGATCGGGCCGGCGCCAAACGATTCTCTTGTGGGCGGGGATGAGGCGGGCACGGGCTGGACAGGAAGACCCCGGTCAAGCACTGCGACGGCGGTTCACCCGCTGAGGGCGGCTTTTTCCATCGCGGTCACCAGATCACCATAGCCGGTAAACCGCCGTTCATAGGCCAGACCAAGGCGGCGGGCACAGTCCATCGCCTTAGTGTCCAAGGCCGGGTCGTTGGTCTGGGCCTGATGGACCAGTTTGGTATAATTGCCGAAATACATGTCGCGCAACTCGGGGTGGCGGTCCAGACCCATCGGCTTCCACAGGAAGGCGTCGAACTGGCGCACCAGAAAGTCGGTCAGGTAAAGCGCGGTGAATTCGGTGTCGATCCGGGACAGGAACCCGTCATTGCCTTCAAAAAACGAATAACAATGCGGCCCGGGGATCATCTCGACCCCCAGTTCTTTGCACTTTTCCAACAACTGTCCGCCCGTGCCGCAATCGGCATACAGCACATGGATCGCGGTGTAATCCGCGCGGTGCCGGGTCACGGCGGCGGCCACGGCAGCGGTGATCTTGTCGGGATACAGGTGCAGATTGGCCGGCAGGCATTGCAGATCCAGATGATCCCAAAGGTTCAGACGTTTGACGGCCAGAACCTCATGCGCAAGGGCGCCACAGGCGATCAGCAGAACCCGACCCTTCTGCGTGTCTTCAAAGCCAAGATCGGTCAGGGTCTGATCGTCGGGCGCGTCGGGCGCGTCGGTGGTCAGTGCCACAAACGGACCTTGACCAGCAGGGCAAGGGCCATCGCCGCGACGGCGGCAAGCCCCATCGGCAGGCCCGCCCATTGCACAAGGGCAAGGCTGGCCCCGGCGGCAAGAATGACGGTGGCGATCAAGGTCAGAAAGGTGGGAAGCGGCATCATGTCCTCCGTTCTGACCTCAAGATGCGCTTTTAGGATCGCACTTCCAAGGGGGGCCGACAAAAAAGCCCCGGGTTTGCCCGGGGCCCGTGTTCAAAGCGTCGTGAGCGTCAGTTGCTGACGGCGTTGTGCTTGCGCAGCATGTAGGATTTCGCGGTTTCCACGGCGACGGCGGCATCGCGGCAATAGGCATCCGCACCGATGGCGCGGCCAAACTCCTCGTTCAACGGCGCGCCGCCGACCAGCACGATGTAATCCTCGCGCATGCCCTTTTCCTTCAGGGTGTCGATCACGACCTTCATGTAGGGCATCGTGGTGGTCAGCAGCGCCGACATGCCAAGAATGTCGGGCTTGTCCAGTTCCAGAGCCTCCAGATATTTGTCGACCGAGTTGTTGATCCCCAGATCGCGCACTTCGAATCCGGCACCCTCCATCATCATCGCGACAAGGTTCTTGCCGATGTCGTGGATGTCGCCCTTGACGGTGCCGATCACCATGCGGCCCATGCGCGGGGCGCCGGTTTCGGCCAGAAGCGGTTTCAGAATGAACATGCCGGCCTTCATGGCGTTGGCGGCCAACAGCACTTCGGGGACAAACAGGATGCCGTCGCGAAAATCCGCGCCAACGATTGTCATGCCCGCGACAAGCGCCTTGGTCAGGGTATCGTAGGGCGTCCAGCCGCGCGCGATCAGGATGTTGACGCCATCCTCGATCTCTTCCTTCAACCCGTCGTAAAGGTCGTCATGCATCTGCAGGACCAGTTCATCGTCGGAAAGGTCGGCAAGGATGATTTCGTCGTCGGCCATGGGGCGCTCCTGCAACTGTCAGCGTGTGATGGGGCCAAAGGGCAGTTTGGACTTTACGGTTTACGACATGCCCCAATCCAAACCCGACAGCAAGGGGCGCTATTGAAACGGCCTCTTCCATTGTTCCGCATTTGTTCTAGTATTGCGTCATGGAAATCGACGAAAGAAACCTGTTGCAGGGTCAGCGGTTGCGGGCGCGGGGGGCGGCGTCGAACCAGACCGGTCGGTTTGAGGCGACCTCGCGTCTGGCCTTTGATGACGGATGGGAGATCGAAGAGACCGACCGGCTGGTCAAGACCGAGGTCCGCGTCGAGGTGCCGCGCTCGGCGCTGACTTACAACCGATCGCCTGATCTGCCGTTCGACCGGTCGATCAACCCCTATCGGGGCTGCGAACATGGCTGCGTCTATTGCTTTGCCCGGCCCAGCCATGCCTTCCTGAACCTGTCACCGGGGCTTGATTTCGAAACCCGGCTGATCGCGCGGCCGGGGATCGGCGAGGTTCTGGACCGCGAATTGCGCGCCCGCAGTTACCGCGTGGCGACGGTGGCGCTTGGCACCAACACCGACCCCTATCAGCCCTGCGAGGCGGAACATGGCGTGATGCGCGAGGTGTTGGAAGTGCTGTGGGCGCATCGTCATCCGGTCGCGATCACCACCAAGGGCACGCTGATTGAACGCGATCTGGATATTCTGTCCCCGATGGCGGCGGCAGGGCTGCTGCGGGTCGGGATCTCGGTCACCACGCTCGACCGCGACCTGAGCCGCAAGATGGAGCCGAGGGCAGCCGCCCCCGCGCGGCGGCTGGAGGTGATCCGGCGTCTGACGGCCGCAGGGGTTCCGGTGCGCGCGATGCTGGCCCCGGTGGTGCCCGGCCTGACCGATCACGAGGTCGAGCCCCTGGTGCAGGCGGTGGCCAGGGCCGGGGCCAAGGCGGCCAGTTTCATCGCCCTGCGCCTGCCGCGCGAAGTGTCGCCCTTGTTTCAGGACTGGTTGGCGCAGCATTTCCCCGACCGCGCGGCCAAGGTGATGGGGCGGGTCCGCGAAATGCACGGCGGGCGCGACTATGACCCCGAATTCGGCAATCGGATGCGGGGGCAGGGGGTCTGGGCCGATCTGATAGCGCGTCGGTTTGACGTGGCGGTGGCGCGGTTCGGTCTGGCAAAACAGATGCCGCCGCTGCGTTGCGACCTGTTCTGTCCCCCGCTGAGCAAGGGGGGCCAGCTCAGCCTGTTCTGAGCGACCCAAATCTTTTCGAAAAGATTTGCAAATTTCTTCGAAGAAATTTGGGTGGCTTATCCCCGGCGTCCGCGCCGTTCGCGCGGCGCGGGACCGGCGCCATCGGTGCCATCCGACACCGAGGAGAAGCCGCCAAGTTGCGCCGTCACATCCTCGAGCGTCGGGCGGGGGCCCTTTGGCCGGCTTTCCAGCGCGTCGCGCATGGCGCGCAGGTGTTCGGGCATCGTCCCGCAGCAACCGCCGATGATCCGCACCCCGGCGTCGCGCGCCAGAACCGCGTATTCCGCCATCAGGGCCGGAGTGCCGTCATAGTGGATATGGCCATCGTGGTATTTCGGGATCCCGGCGTTGCCCTTGGCGATGATCGGACGAGTGGCGCCACGGGCGGTGAACCCCAGAACGGTGCGCATCAGGTCCGAGGCCCCGACACCGCAATTTGCGCCAAAGGCGATCGGCGGGTTGGGCAGGGTTTCGACCAGATCCGACAGCGCCTGCGAGGTCAGGCCCATCATGGTGCGCCCGGCGGTGTCAAAGCTCATCGTGCCGCACCACGGCATGCCGGCCAGACGGGCGCCTTCGGCGGCGGCGATATACTCTTCGGCAGCAGAGATTGTCTCGACCCACAGCACATCGGCGCCGCCGGCTTTCAGACCCTCGGCCTGTTCGTGGAACATCTCGACCGCGTTGGCATGGGTCAGCGTGCCCATCGGCTCAAAGATCTCGCCCGTCGGCCCGACCGACCCTGCGACCACCACGCGGCGCCCCGAGGCATCGGCGATTTCCCGGCCAAGCGACGCCGCGACCTTGTTGATTTCATGCACGCGGCCCTGAAGACCGTGCAGTTTCAACCGGCTGGCATTGCCACCGAATGAATTGGTCAGGAAGATGTCGGAACCGGCATCGGCGGCGCCCTTGTACAGCGCGCGGATCTTGTCGGCGTGCTCGATGTTCCACATCTCGGGCGGCTCGCCCGAGGACAGGCCCATGTTGAACAGGTTGGTTCCGGTGGCCCCGTCGGCCATCAGCCAGTCGCGGCTGGCAAGAAGTTCGGAAAGCGCGTCGGAAGCCATGGCGACCTTTTTTGATCAGGGATTATTTCCCGTTGTCTTGGCACGCGCGCGAGACAGAGGCAAACGCATATTCTTCATGATCATTTTCGATCGGACACAGGTCCGCGACCGAAGTTGACGCGATCGGAAGCGGTCCCGGCCGATGAATGGCGCGTGTCAGTTCTGCCAGAACAAGGGGCAGGGCAAGCCTGTTCGGCAGGCAAAGATAGCGCCGCTCCCAGTCGGGGGCGAAGGCCGATTTGAACCGGGCAAGTCCCGCCCCCGCGTCCACCCCCAGCCCGTTCACCATGCGGCGCAGCCAGCCCGGCGCATCGGCAAAGGCGCCTTCGGGGGCGGCTGCCAGCGACAGACGCGTCAGTCCGGCGCGGGCGGCATCCGAAATCGCGGTCTGGACCAGAAGGTGCATCGTGCCGTCGGGCAGGTCAGGCACATGGCGCATCAGGTCCAGCACCCATTCTTCGCGGCCCTCGTGAAAGGTGACGAAGGCCACCGGCTGATCGTTCAGCACCGCGACGTAAAGCCGCTGGCCCTGCACATAGCGCCGGTCATAACGGCCCATGGAAAAGCCGCGCTCGGCCCCGTGATGGGTGGCCCAGGCCGCCGCAATCCGGTCAAGCGCGGGCCAGTCGGGGGCGGCCCCGGGGCTTAGAATGCAGATGCCCGCCGCTTCGGCGCGGCGCAGTTTGCGCCGCAACCCGGCCCGCGCGGGTTTGCCAAGGTCATAGAGTCCGAGGTGAAGAACCGCTTCGCGGGCCAGCGGCAGAACCATGGCCCCCATCGCCCGGGCAGTTGCCGCAAGCCGGGGTTGGGCCTTGTACAGCACCGGCAGGCGGCCTTGCGATGCGGCGGCCCGAGACAGGGCCTGCAGCGCCTTGGTCGGGCCTTGCGGTTCGGCAAGGGGGGCAAAAAGCGCCACCAGACAATGCGAGGTGCGCCCGGTCAGCCAAAGCCCCTGCGCCGGACTGCCGGTCACCTCATGCGCGCCCTGGCGGGCAAGCTGCAGTTCGGCGCAGGTTGCCGGGGTGGCCAGGGTCGGCTCGCCCCGAGGCGCGACCGGCGGCGGGCGACCCGGGCCGCGCAGGGCAAGCCCGGCGCCAAGGACGGCAGGCAGGACGAAATAGACCAGCCGCCAGGCAATCACGGCGGCGATCAGGTCCGGTTCGGGCGGCCCGGGCAGCAAGGCAAGAAGGGTCATCTCGAACGCGCCGATCCCGCCGGGCGCGCCCGAGATCAGGCCAGCGCCAAGGGCCAGCAGAAAGGCCGGCAGCAGGGTTGCAAAGGGCAAGGCGGTTTCGGGGGGGCACAGGGCGTGAAAGGCAAGAGCGGCGGCCAGCGTGTCGACGACGCACAGGCCAAACAGCCGCGACAGGGTGAAGCCATTGGGCCAGCGAAACCGCCACGGGCCCAGACGCGAGCCCAGACGCGGGGCCAGACGCGGGGCTGCGATGGACACCAGCGCAAGGCCGCACCCCACCCCAAGCATCACCGCGGCCCATCCCTTGAACGGCGCGCCGGGCAGGGCCACCAGGACCAGCGAAGTCACCATGGCCCAGGCGGCCAGAAACGACAGGGCCACGGCGGCCGTCAGCCGGGCCGCCTGCAGCAAAGTCGTTTCGGGCAGCATCCGCCAGCGCAGGATTGACCCGGTGACCACCCCCAGCCCGATCATCTGGCTGACGGCGATGGCGCAGATCCCGGCCAGCCGGGTCCGCGCTTCGCTTTGTCCGGTTGCGAAGTGCCGGTGGATCACCGCGTCATAGCGGCCGACGGCCCAGAAACTGGCGGCGGTGGCGCCAAGGGCCAGCGCCCAGGCCTGCGGGGGCAGCCCGGCGAAAGCGGCGGCCACCTCGGCGGGTTCGATGGCCGACAGCCGGTGCGCCAGCAGCCAGATCATGCCAAGTCCCAAGCCGAGCGAACCCGCGACGCGCAGGCCCTGGCGGGCAGTCAGACCGACCCCGGCCAGGCCCCTTAAAACCCCTGAATGTGCCTGCACGCCTGTCCCCACCCCCGCTTTGGGGTCAAGGATAGGGCGGCAATCGGTAAGGCGGTCTTAACGCCTAAAATCAAGCCGAAAAACCCGCCACTGGCGCGGCAGGGTTTCAGCCTCACGCGCTGTCCCGGTCGGAACGGATCGCGCCGCAGGTCAGAATTCGTTCAGCAGTTGCGATTTCGCGACGGGCATCATTTCGGCCATCTTGGCGCGAATGGCCTCGACGCTGGATTTTGCGCCCAGGTCGGCGGCCAGCTTGCGCACCACGTCTTCGTTGCCCGCCTCTTCGAAGTCGGCTCTGACGACGCTCATCGCGTAGTCGGTCGAGGCCTCGCCGGATTTGCCCAAAAGCTCGGCCGCCCACAGGCCCACCAGTTTGTTGCGGCGGGCTTCTGCGCGGAACTGCATTTCGGAATCATGGGCGAACTTTGCCTCGAAGGCGGTTTCGCGGTCATCGAATGTGGACATGGGGGCCTCCGGATTGTTGGTTGCCCTCATATGCCCACCGCGGCCGCCGCCTTCAAGCCCCCGCTTGCCCTGTCCCGCGCGGGCAGACGGATCAGCGCGCAGATTTCTGGACCATTCCCCGGTCAGACCCGGCGCTTTTGCCAGCGGGTCGCGGTCATTTCCGGCGAGACGGCGCAGGATTTGGTGTCGACAAAGTCCGCCGCCCGCAGCACCTTTCGTACCGCGTCGTCCGAAAAGGGGCTGGATTTGCCCTTGAAC